>CAIOSS010000251.1 GCA_903860995.1 uncultured delta proteobacterium
CCGATCATGCCGCCGAAGCCCACGCGGGTCTCCAGGCAGTAGTCGAGCGCGGCCTTCATGAAGGGCTTGATCTCGTCGAAGCGGGGCATCACCCAGGTGTAGACGAGGTCGCTGATGGGCTGCGCCACGCCGAAGCAGATGCTGAGGTGCCCCTCGTCCTCGGGGAACTCCTCGCGCAGGTAGCGCACCGTGTTGGGCAGCTCTTCGTAGTTGGCCTTGGTGATGACGTGGGCGATCTGCGTGAGCACCCCGAGGCGCCGGAAGTTGTGCATCGACGCGATGGTCTTGCCGAAGGCCTGCGGCAGCCGGGTGATCTTGTCCGACTGCTCCGGGTCGACGCTGTGCAGCGACACCGTGATCTTGCTGAGCCCGGCGTCCGCGAGCGCCTTCGCGTACTCGGGCACCGCGGCCTTCACCCCGTTGGTCTGGATCTCGATGGTGCGAAACCCGAGCTCCCTGCCGCGCGCGATGAAGCGCGGGAGCGCCGGGTGCAGCGTGGGCTCGCCGCCCGACAGCACCAGGTGCGACGGGTCGCGCTTCGCCATGCGCTCGATCTGCCCGAGGATGTCGTCGGCGTCGAAGTCGGGCACCGTGCGGTCGACGAAGCAGAACGCGCACGACATGTTGCAGTGGCCGTTGATGCGCAGCAGCGCCCGGCCGTTGCCCTCGGTGTCGTTGTCGAAGTCCGAGACGTTCTTGAAGTCCCGCTTCTCCAGGGTGTTGGCGCGCTTGAGGTTCCAGTCCATGGAGACCTCCAGGGGGATGGGGCTGAGCCCCTCCGACCCGAAAGCGTCGAGGTACGCGGGCTCGACGCCCGGGCACGACTGGCTCATCGAGCACTCCGCGCAGGCCGCCACGCGGGCGAAGTCCTCCGCCGGGGCGTGCCGCAGGTAGGTCACCCGGTCGAAGAACACCGTGCCGAAGCGGTCGAGCGCGCCGCCCGCCGCGCACGGCGGCACCCCCCGCCGCGTGGTGAAGCCCCACTCGACCTTCCAGCGCCGGCACTCGTCGAAGACCCGCCGCGCGGCCTCCGCCTGCTCAGCGTAGGAGAGCAGCACCCGGCGCATCGGCGCGGGCACCTGCCCCGGCTCGGGCAGCGCCAGCAGGAAGCCCTTTACCCCGCCCGGTAATCCCCGGGCCCAGTCGAGCAGCGGGTCGAGCTCCTTCGCGGTCCAGCGCAGCACCGGGACCACCACATAGAGGCCCATCCCGCTGGCCGCGGCGCGCTGCAGGCCCGCCATCGCGTCGGCGTAGCAGCCCTCGTCCATCATGGTCTGCTCGTGCACGCTGCGCCGGGCGCCGCCGCACACCACGAAGAGCTTCTCGACCCCGCGGGCCTTGAGCGACGCGAGCACCCCGTCGGGCGCGAGGGCCCGGCCGTCGGTCTCTACCGCGACCCCGCGGATGCCCCGCGCCTGGCAGCGCGCGAGCACGGCGTCGAAGTCCGGGTGCGCGAGGGGCCCTTCGCCCAGCAGCAGGTGCTGGCAGCGCCGCGGGTCGACGGCCTCGACCTGGGCGAGCACCTCCGCGAGCGGGACGGCGCGCCGGGTCTGGCGCCAGGAGGGCGTGCAGAAGCGGTACTCCAGCCGGTCGCCGTGGAACAGGTTGATCCGGACCTCGGAGGACGACATTGAGGGAGGCAGTATGGTTGCCGGGGAAAATCAGCGTCAAGGCGTGACGCCGAGGGCGCTGCGGACGGACGCCTCCACGGCGCCGAGGTCGGGCGCTCGCACGACGAGCGAGAGGCTGACGCCGAGGGCGGGCTGCACCGACGCGACGACCTCCCCGCCCGCGCGGGCGACGGCCTCGTGGAGCGCGGCGACGTCGCGTCGGCCCGCGAGGCGGAACAGCGCGACGTCGTCGTCGCGGCGCACGTCCTGGGCGTGGCGGGCGCGGTCCTCCCACAGGAACGATTTGCGGATGCGCTCGGCGGCGGCGTCGGCGCGCTCGGTCGGGACGAGCGCGGCGAGGGGCTCGCCCGGCGCGGCCACCGCGAGCATCGACGGTGGGGCGTCGGCGTCGCGCAGGCACTGGGCGAGCGTGCGGGCGGCGTGGGCGAACTCGTGGAGGGAGTCGCCGGTGACGACGAGCAGGGTGAGGTCGCGGCGCACCCGGAGCCGCGCGGGGCGGGGGCCGTCGACCGCGCGCAGCAGCGCGGCCGGCGGGGCGTCGGCGAAGTCCCGGTACCCGACGGGGACGCCGGCGTCGAGCGC
>CAIOSS010000252.1 GCA_903860995.1 uncultured delta proteobacterium
CCCGCTGGGCCCGCCGGCTCGCGCTCCCGTTGGCCCTCACCGCCGTCGCCGTGCTGGCCGTCACCGTCGCGCTCGCGCTGCAACCACCGCCAGCGCCCGCGCAGGCCGCGCCACCAGTCATGCAAGCGTCTCCAGCGCCCGTGCATGTCTCCCCGGCACCCATGCATGCCTCTCCCACGGCCCTGCAACCCTCTCCGACTCCTGTGCAAGCGCCCGCGGCGCCTGTGCCGACAGTCGCCGCGCCCGCGAGCGTCACCGTGACGGTGCAGCCCTGGGGCAGCGCGACCCTGGACGGGCGATCGATCCCGACGGGGCGCTCGGTGCGGGTGCCCGCCGGGGCGCACACCGTCGCGGCCAGCCAGCCGGGCGGGCGCAGCACCTCCCGACGCATCAACCTCGCGCCCGGGGAGAGCGCGCGCGTGCGGCTGGAGATCCCCCGCTAGCGACCGTCACCCGACCGTCAAACACGGCGGGCCCGATCTGTCGTAAAGAGTGGGGCAACGCAATGCCCCGCTTCGCAGCCATCGATGTCGGATCCAACGCGATGCGCCTCCGGGTCGTCGAGGCGCTCTCCCCCGATCAGGTGCGCGAGGTCGCCGCCGAGCGCGCGCCGGTGCGCCTCGGGCACGATGTCTTCCTCACCGGCCGGCTCGCGCCCTCCGCGGCGCTCGAGGCCGTCGACGCGCTCAAGGCCTTCCGCGACGTGATGAAGGAGGCCGGCGTCGACGGCTACCGCGCCGTGGCCACCAGCGCCGTGCGCGAGGCGCAGAACGCCGACCTGCTCATCGAGCGCGCCGAGCGCGAGGCGGGCATCAAGCTCGACGTCATCGAAGGCGTCGAGGAGGCGCGGCTGGTGCTCGTGGCGGTGCGCCACGCGGTCAACCTCAAGGGCCGCCGCGCGCTGCTGGTCGACATCGGCGGCGGCAGCGTCGAGCTCACCCTGCTCACCGACCAGGCGCCGCACGCGTCGGTGTCGCTCCCGATGGGCACCGTGCGGCTCCACGAGGCCTTCCTCGACCACGAGAGCGCCGTGTCCACCGAGCGCCGCGCCCTCTTGATGGAGTACATCGAGCGCTCGCTGGGCGAGGCGGAGTTTCTGCCCCGGGTCGAAGCCCGAGCTGGTGGTCGCCACGGGCGGCAACGCCGAGGCCATCTCGGCGCTGTGCCCCTTCGCCACCGCCGACGGCAACGGCATCGACGTGGCCGCCATGCTCGCGCTGCGCGACGAGATGGCCGCCCTCACCCCGCGCGCCCGCCGCGAGCGCTACGGCCTCCGGGGCGACCGCGCGGACGTCATCGTGCCCGCCCTCTTCGTCCTCTCCGCCGTGGCCGAGGCCGCGGGCGCGACCAGCATCACCACCCCCGGCGTCGGGCTGAAGGACGGCATCCTGGCCGAGCTCGTCGACCGCGCGTTTCGCGTGTGGGACGTGCCCGGCGAGGCCGCCGAGGTCGAGGCCCAGGCCCTGGCGCTCGGGCGCAAGTACCGCTTCGACGAGGCCCACGCGAAGCACGTCGCGGCCATGTCCGTCTCGCTCTTCGATCAGTGCGCCGACCTGCACCACCTCGGGCCCGAGGAGCGCTCGCTGCTCAAACTGGCCGCCCTCCTGCACGACGTCGGCGACTTCGTGGGCTTCGACGCGCACCACAAGCACACCTACTACCTCGTCACGCACTCCGACCTCATGGGCCTGTCGCCCGAGCAGAAGGAGGTCGTGGCCAACGTGGCGCGCTACCACCGCAA
The DNA here is from genome assembly GCA_903860995.1 of uncultured delta proteobacterium. GTDB lineage: Bacteria > Myxococcota_A > Polyangia > Polyangiales > SCUS01. The sequence continues at coordinate 1,742 of CAIOSS010000252.1, forward strand.
GTCGCTGCCCGACCTGTCGCACCCGGGCTACCGCAAGCTCGACCGGCGGCTGCGCACGGTGGTGCGCAAGCTCGCGGCGCTGCTGCGGGTGGCCGATGCGTTCGACCGCGAGCACCAGGGCAAGGTGCTCGACGTGGCGGTGCGCATCACGCCGGGCCGGCTGTCCCTGCGGGCGACGCCCAACCCCCTCACCACGGGCAACCGCGACCTCTCCCTCGAACGCTGGACGGCGCTGCGAAAGGCCGACCTCATGGAGGAGGTCTTCGCGTGCGAGGTGAAGGTCGACGGGGCCGAGGGGATGGCGCCGACGAAGTCGTTCCAGTAGCGCCGCGGGCGTCGACCGCGACAACGGCGAAGCCCACCGGGGCATTGCGGCGCCGCGGCGATCGCGCTGTCATCCCGCGCCATGAGCGACCCCACGCTGACCCTCGAGACCCGCGGCCACGTCCTGCTCGTCGGGCTCTCCCGCCCGGCGAAGCGCAACGCCTTCAACCTCCAGATGCTGCGCGAGCTCGCCGAGGCCTACGGGCGCCTCGAAGACGACCCCGAGCTCCGCTGCATGGTGCTCTTCGCCCACGGCGACCACTTCACCGCGGGCCTCGACCTGGGCGAGGTGGGCCCGCACGTGGCTGCCGGCGGGGGCCTGCACGTCGAGGGCGGCGTCGACCCGCTCGACCTCGTCGGGCGGCGGCGCGTGAAGCCCGTGGTGATGGCCGTGCAGGGCTACTGCTACACCGTCGGCGTCGAGCTGGCGCTCGCGGCCGACGTGGTGGTGGCGTCGCGGGACGCGCGCTTCACGCAGTTCGAGGTGCGCCGCGGCATCATGCCCTTCGGCGGCGCCACGCTGCGCTTCGCCCAGGTGGCGGGATACCAGAACGCCATGCGCTACATGCTCACCGGCGACGCCTTCGACGCCGACGAGGCGCGGCGCATCGGCGTGGCGCAGGAGGTCACCGACGCGGGCCAGCAGGTGGCGCGGGCCATCGCGCTGGGCGAGAGCATCGCCGCGCAGGCGCCGCTCGCGGTGCAGGCGACGCGGGTCAACGCGCGGCTGGCGATGGAGCAGGGCCACGCGGCGGCGCACGCGGCGCTGATGCCCGCCGCGCGGGCGCTGATGGCGAGCGAGGACGCGGCGGAGGGCCTGCGGTCCTTCGTCGAGCGGCGCGAGGCGGTCTTTCGGGGGCGCTGATCGGCGGGCGATCGCGGCGGCCTGGCCTGGCTCGGCGCGCTGGGCGGCCTCGGGTCGTCGCCCACGCTGGGCGCCGCGTTCGGCCTCCTGCTCGCCCTCTCGGCGCGCTACTGGATGAGCCCCGCCGCGCCTGTCGTGGTGGTGCACTCCTCCTCCCGCGCCGTCGGGCCCGTCGAGGGCGGTCCGATCGGCCTCATCGCCCCCCCGAGGACAGCGACGAGAGCGACGGCGCGCCCGCCGGGGTTCATGGCGTGGCTGGTGGCGCTCGCCGCCCTCAGACGGGCATCACGCCGCGCTTCTTCCACGGCCGCTCGAGCTTCTTGTGCTGCGCCAGCTCCAGGCCCCAGGCGAGCACCTTGCGCGTGTCCCTCGGGTCGATGACGTCGTCGACGAGCCCCCAGCCCGCGACCTTGTACACGTCGATGTACCCCTGGATCATCTCCACCATCTGCTGCTTCATCTCCGGCGGCATCGCCTCCCCGCGGAAGAGCTTGCGCGACGCGATGCCCACCATCCCCTCCGCGCCCATCACGGAGATCTCCGCCCCCGGCCAGGCCACCAGCAGGTCGGGCTCGTACGCGCGCCCGCACATCACGAAATACCCCGCGCCGTAGGCCTTGCGCGTCACCACGGTGAGCTTCGGCACCGTCGCCGCGCTCATCGCGTGCAGCATCTTCGCGCCGTGCCGGATGATCCCCGCGTGCTCGACCCTCGTGCCCACCATGAAGCCCGGCGTGTCCTGGAAGAACACCAGCGGGATGTTGAACGCGTCGCACAGCTGGATGAAGTGCGCGCCCTTGTCCGCCGCGTCGATGTCGAGCACCCCGCCGAGGTGCATCGGGTTGTTGGCCACGACCCCCACCGAGCGCCCGTTGATGCGCGCGAGGCAGGTGATGAGGTTGCGCGCGTAGCGTGGCTTGAGGTCGAAGACGGTGCCGTGGTCGACCACGGCCTTGATGACCTTGTACATGTCGAAGGCGCGCCGGGGTGAGTCGGGCACCAGGTCGATGAGCGACTCCTCGCGCCGCTCGATGGGGTCGGTGCACTCCACGACCGGCGGCGCCTCCTCGCAGTGCGAGGGGAAGTACGAGAGGTACGCGCGCACGGCCTTGATGCAGCTCGCGTCGTCGGGGTACTCGCCGTCGCCCACGCCGCTCGTCTCGCAGTGCACCTTCGATCCGCCGAGCACCTGCTCCTCGACGTCCTCGCCCGTCACGGCCTTCACCAGCGGCGGGCCCGCGAGGGCCATCGAGCCGATGTTCTTCACCATCGGCACGAAGTCCGACAGGCCCGGGATGTACGCCGTGCCCGCCGCGCCGGGGCCCACCATCGCCGCCACCTGCGGCACCACCCCGCTCATGATCACCTCCTCGCGGAAGAGGTGGCCGCTGCCGGCGAAGCGCGAGATCTCGTCCTCGCTCCCCCTCCCCGGCTCGATGCGCGCCCCCGCCGAGTCGATGAACCACACCATCGGGTGCCGGCCCTTCAGCGCCATCTCGCGCATCCGGGTGACCTTCACCTCGCCCACCTCGCCGATCGATCCGCCCTTCACCGTGAAGTCGTACGCGGCCGCGCACACCACGCGCCCGTCGACCTTGCCGAAGCCGCACACCACGGCGTCGGCGGCGGGCTTGTCGGCCCCGTCGGGCCCCGCCGCGATGCCCATCTGCGTGCCGTGCGCGCCGACCTCAAAGAACACCCCCTCGTCGAAGAAGAGCGCGAAGCGCTCGCGCGCGGAGAGCTTCCCCCGCTCGTGCTGCCGGGCGACCTTGTCCGCCCCGCCCATCTCCTGGATCTTCGCGCGCCGGGCCTCCAGCGCCGCCACCCGCTCCCGCATCGTCGGCATCGTGTCGTCTCCTATCAGGGTCTCAGGAATTGCCGGGCGCCACCGACCGGGTGATCCGCGCGATGATCTCGCCCCCGACGCCGCCGCCGAGAACCCCCACCAGCCCCGCGGCCAGCAGGTCGGACGGCATCGAGGCCCGCGTGAAGTGCCCATGCAGGTAGAACGTGAACGCCAGCACCACGCCCATCGCGGCCGCGTAGGCCGACTCGATCTTGCGGCGCGACACCTTCACGTCGACCCAGAGCACCGCCACCGCGAGCAGCGCGAAGAGCGTCGCGAGCATCGTCTGCGAGAAGGGCTCGGCGCGCACCACCACCCGCAGCGGCGGCTGCACCGACTCGGGCAGCCGGTCGAGGATGATCGTCAGCGGCCCTGCGCCGTGGACGGTGTCGAGCACGTGCCGCGAGGCCACCACCGCCGACACCCGCCGCTCGGCGCCCGCCCCCTCGTCCGTCGTGCGCTGGAACACACCCCGCACGCGCTCCTCCGTCGTCCCTCGGGCCGCGGTGACCTCGAAGTGCGCCTGCGCCTCGGTGCCGACGTCGGGCCGGAACGCCCCTTCGGCCTCCAGAACCACCGTCGCCGCCGCGCCGCGCACCACCACCTCGGCGCGGTCGCCGGGGCGCGTGAGCTGCACCACCGACTGCGGGGCCGGGGGGTGCAGGGTGATCGCCGCCGGGCCGAGCGTGGCGAGCAGCACCGCCACCGTCACCGCCCGCAGCATCGGCCGAAGCCGGTCGCCGTCGGGGAGGGTCGTGGTGTGGTCCCACGCGACGTACGCGAGGCCCAGCATCCCGAGCGCGACCAGCGCCGTCGCCGCGTACACGCCGAAGCGGGCCGAGCGGGTGATCGTGAGGACGAGCCCGCCGAGCACCGCCGCCGCGGTGAGGTACGGGAGGTATTTCGTCAGCTCCGACGGGGGCTCGAACTCCGCCCGCTGCTGGTTGCTGATGCGCTTGGACGAAGGCTCCGGGGTCGCCATGAAGGCCTCGGGCTCTACCACAGCCGCGCCCGGGCCGCGAAGCGTCAGCCGACGCCGAGCGCCCGCTCGAGCATCGTGCGCACCAGGCCCACGCGCCCCGCGTCGAGGGTGGCGGCCACGCCGAGCGCCTGCCACGCCCGCTGCTGCGCGGCGTCGCCCCCGAGCACCACCAGGCGGCCGTACCGGGTGTCGGGGTGCGACCGCACCGCGCGCACCCACGCCTGCGAGTCGACACCCTCGACGGGCAGCGCGACCACCACGGCGTCGAGCATCCCCGCCCCGGCGCAGAGGGTGCCGATCTCCGCGAGGCCCTCCATCGGGTCAGCGCGGGAGATGAGGTCGAAGCCGTCGCCCAGGGAGAGCGCCAGCTCGGCCACCGTGGCGGCGTCGGGCACCACGGCGAGCACCATCGGACGCTTGGGCCCGAGGCCCGCGGGGATGGGCATGTGGAAGCGGCGCAGCAGGTCGAGCAGCGCGCGCCGCCGGAAGCGCAGGTGGCCGCCCGGCGTGCGGAAGGCCTCGATGTCGCCGCTCTCCACCCAGCCGTGCACGGTCTTGAGGTCGACGCTCCAGAGGCTCGCCACCTGCGAGGCCACGAAGATGGGCTCCCGGGGCGCGATGGGGATGCGCCGCGCGGGCGTCGATCGCTTGCGGGAGAGCGGGGTGCGCGTCGAGCCCAGCGCCTCGGCGAGCAGGCCCCGGAGCGACGCGGGCGGGCCGCGGAGCACCCCGTCGGCGGACGGCGCCGCCTCGACGTCCAGGGTCACCACCCGCAGCGCCTCGTCGGTGCGCCCGCGGGCCGCGCGGATCCAGCGCGCCGACTGGTCGCCGAGCCCGCTGCCGAGCACCACCACGTCCGGCGCCGCGCTCGCCCCCGCGCGCTCACCGAGCCCGATGAGCGCCTCGTAGGGATCGCTCCAGAGATGCAGGTACGCGCTGGCGCTCATCCAGAGCCCGGTGGCCTCGCCGGGCTCCGAGGGCGCGGCCGGATCGTCGGCCGGCCGGCACATCTCGAGCGCGTCGACCATCGCGAGCCGGGCCGCGCGGTCGCCCTCCACCACGAGCACATGCGGCCGGTCGCGCAGCAGCGCGTCGGGCGTGGGGTAGCCCCAGCGCCGGAGGAATCGCAGCACCGCCGACTGGTGGAAGCGCAGGTGGCCGCCCGCCGTGCGAAACGACCCCAGCGCCGCCTCGGACGACTGCTCGTCCACGCGGTGACACCAGTTGTGGATGGTCTTCAGGTCGACGTCGCAGATCGAGGCGAGCTGCGACGCGAGGTACACGGGCTCATCGGGAGGCTCGGCGCGGGGCCGCGTGCCGCTGGCGCGCTGCACGGATCCGGGGACCACCGACCCTGGCAAACGTCGAACGACATCGGACATCACAGCGAGGCTGACCCCGACTCGCCACTCCCGCAACCCTTCTAAAGGGTCGCGCGCAGCGATCAGATCTCCCAGGTGCCGTCGCGATACACGAAGCGGGTCGGGAGACCTGCGCGC
>CAIOSS010000253.1 GCA_903860995.1 uncultured delta proteobacterium
ATCCGGGTACTCCATTGCATCCCATCGCTGCTCGGAGGCGGCGCTGAGCGCCAGCTCTGCTACCTCGCGGCGGGCCTCGCGCGGCGCGGCCACGAAGTGCACGTGGCCTTCCAGCAAGACGGGCCCAACTTCCCGCTGCTCCAGGAGAGCGGCGCCACGCTTCACCGGGTCCCGGCGCGGCGCTCCTTCGACCCGCGCGCGGCCCTCGCCATCGCCGAGCTCCTCCGCCGCGAGCGCATCCAGCTGCTCCAGACCTGGCTGCGGCGGATGGACGTCTGGGGCGGCGTGGCCTCGAAGCTCACCAACGTCCCGTGGCTCTTCAGCGAGCGCGGCCAGTCGATCACCCTCCACGAGCACACCGCGAGCGCCCGCGCGATGCGCGCGCTGGTGCCGCTGGCGCGCGGCGTCGTGGCCAACTCCGAGACCGCCGCGGACATCTGGCGGCGCGACGGAGGCGGGCGCCTGCCGGTGCACGTCGTGCCCAACGCCATCCCGGTCGACCGCATCGAGGGCATCGCGCCGGCCGACCGCCGCGAGCTCGGGCTGCCCGAAGACGCGCCGCTGGTGCTCTACGCGGGGCGCTTCACCCCCGGCAAGAACGTACCGCTGCTGGGCGAGGCGCTGGTGAGCGTGCTGCGCGCGAGGCCCGACGCCTACGCCCTCATGCTCGGCGAGGGCCCCGAGCTGGCGGACTTCCGCGCGTGGGTGCGGGCGCAGGGGCTCGCGCGGCGCATCGTGCTCCCCGGCTACCGCGACGACCTCTTCCGCTGGATGAAGACCGCGACGGTGTTCGTCTCCCCCTCGCGCTCCGAGGGCCGGCCCAACGTGGTGATGGAGGCGATGGCCTGCGGGTGCCCGATGGTGCTCTCGGACATCGCGCCGCACCGGGAGTTCGTGACCGACGCCGAGGCCGTGTGGTGCCGCACCGACGACCTCGCCTCGCTGCGCGACGGCATCGCCCGCACCCTCGACGACCCGGAGGCCGCCCGCGCCCGCGCGTCGCTGGCGTTGACGTCCATTCGCAGGTTCTCTATCGACGTGATGGTGGATTCCTATGACGCGGTCTACCGCGAGGTGCTCGCCCGTGGCTGACGACCGCGTCACCCTGCTCGTCCCCAGCTGCGACCGGTACGCCGACCTCTGGGGGCCCTTCTTCGCCCTGCTGCGCCGGCACTGGCCCGACTGCCCCTTCCGCATCGTGGTGGGCAGCAACCACGTGCCCTGCACCCTCCCCGGCGTCGAGGCCCTGTGCGTCGGCGACGACGTCGACTGGAGCCGCGGGGTGCGCGCGATGCTCGAGCGCCTCGACACGCCCGCCGTGCTCGTGGTGCTGGAGGACTTCCTGCTGCGCCGACGGGTCGACACCGCGGAGGTGCTCGCGCGGGTCGACGACCTCTTCCACCTCGACGCGGCGTACCTCCGGCTCCGGCCCTTCCCGCCGCCCGACGTGCGCCTCGCGCGCTACCCCGCGGTGGGCGAGTGCGACCCCGGCGCGCCGTACCGCGCCTCGATGCAGGCCGCCCTCTGGCGCCGCGACGACCTGCTCGCGCTGCTCCGCGACGGCGAGAACCCCTGGGAGTTCGAGATCTACGGGGCGCGCCGCTCGGACGCCTTCGCGCGCGGCTTCTTCAGCGCCCGCACCGAGGTGCTCGACTACTACGCCGCCGTCACCGCGGGAAAATGGATCCCCTACGGCGTGGCCCTCTGCCGCGAGCACGGCGTCCCGGTCGACCTCGCGGCGCGCCCGATGATGTCCGCTGAGGAGGCCATGCGCCGCAACGTCTCGCGCGTGACCAACGAGGCCTTCGGGCTGGTGCCGTGGCGGGCCCGCGAGCGGATGCTTCGGTGGTTTCGCGCCACGGGGCTGCGCCAGCCGCCGGGGCGCATCACCAACGCCCCGCCGGTGAAGCGATGACCCGGGACGGTGTCCGCGCCGCATGAGGGCCGTCATCGACGCGTCCAACCTCCGCGCGGGCGGCGGCCTCACGCACCTCCTCTCGCTGCTCACCGCGGCCTCCCCCGAGCGCCACGGCATCGACGCCGTGGACGTCTGGTCGGCGCGCGCCACCCTCGACCGGCTGCCGTCGCGCCCGTGGCTCACCGCCCGGCACCACCCTGCCCTCGAGCGCTCGCTCCCCGAGCGCCTGTGGTGGCAGCGCGTCGAGCTCCCGCGGCGCGTCGCCGGGGGGCTGCTCTTCGCGCCCGGCGGGGCCACCGCGAGCCCCGTGCGGCC
>CAIOSS010000254.1 GCA_903860995.1 uncultured delta proteobacterium
CTCGGTGAGAGTGCTCTGGGCGATCGCCAGGATCTGCGAACGCTTCTCCAGGAGGAGCGCCTTGAAGCGCTGCAACTCGGATTTAGGAAACGCCATGATACGAAGCCCCTTTCCTACCGCCGATCAGGGCCGGAGAGGATATGGTCATACACTAAAGTGTCAAGCGAAACGATGCCCCCTTGAGAGATGTGGCAACACTTCGCGGAGATGCGACTCCCCCTGCTGGCGAATGATCCCCGTGCGCTCCGCTTCGATGCCCGGGCCGCCGAGGCCCTCGGCACGAGCCTCCGGTCCGACGGTGTCGGCACCCTCCAGGTCAACCTCGGCAAGCGCTGCAACCAGGCCTGCCGCCACTGCCACGTCGACGCCGGCCCTGCCCGCACCGAGTCCATGTCCGACGCGGCCGTCGAGCGGGTGATGGCCATCCTTACCGAGCACCGTATACCCGTCTTCGACCTCACGGGCGGCGCGCCGGAGCTGCACCCGCGCTTCCGCGAGCTCGTGCGGCACGGTCGCGCGCTGGGGCTCACGGTCATCGTCCGCCACAACCTCACGGTGATGTTCGAGCCCGAGCAGGGGGACCTGCCTGAGTTCTTCGCCGCTCAGGGCGTCGCGCTGTTCTCCTCCCTCCCGCACTACACCGAGGACGGCAACGACCGGCAGCGCGGCGGCGGCGTCTTCGAGGCGTCGGTGCGCGCCCTCCGGCGACTCAACGCCGTGGGCTATGGCACCGGCCGCCCCGACCTGCCCCTCACCCTCGTGCACAACCCCCTCGGGGCCTTCCTCCCGGGCTCGCAGCGCGACCTCGAGCGGGACTTCCGCGACTCCCTCGGCCGCCACCACGGGGTGACCTTCGACCGCCTCGTGACGCTCGCCAACATGCCCATCGCCCGCTTCGCGGCGTGGCTGGAGAAGAGCGCGCAGCTCGACGTCTACCTCGACCGCCTGGAGCAGCGCTTCAACCCCGCGACAGTGCCCGCGCTGATGTGCCGCGGGATGGTGAGCGTCTCCTGGGACGGCCGCCTCTACGACTGCGATTTCAACCAGATGCTCGACCTGCCCGTGCGAGGCCGGGACAGCTCCCTCGAGGGCTTCTCGCCCGACGCCCTGCGGGGTCGCGCCGTCGTGACCGGCGCCCACTGCTTCGGCTGCACCGCCGGGAGCGGCAGCTCCTGCGGCGGCGCGCTCGCGGGCTGACGCACCCACTGCACGGCCGCGGGCGGAAGGGCTTCAACGGCCGGGGGCTCCGAGGGTACATTCGCGGCCATGTCGTCCTCGATGCGATGGGCCGTGCTCCTCTCCCTGCTCGCCGCCGCGTGCGGCCCGGCCACGACCCCCGGCGAGGCCACCGACGCGGGCTCGCCGGACGTCGGATCGGTGACCGTCGACGCGCCCGCGGCGACGGAGGTCGGCGGCCTCCCGGTGGATGTTCCCGCTGCGGCGGATGTCCCCGCCGCGCTCGACGCCCCGACGGCGATCGACGTCCCCGCCGCGGTGGATGTCCCCCCGATGGGCGCCGGCGCGGGGGCGCCGATGCACGGTCACGCGAGCGCGATCCCGCCGACGCTCCGACCCGCGGACGCGGCGCGGCTCATCGTGATGGGCGACTCGATCTCCGCCGGCACCGGGGCCAGCCGGCGCCCGGGGCTCGCGTACGGGGGGTTGCTGGGCGCCAACGACGGCGCGCGCTGGCCCGCCGCGGCGAGCCTCGACCTCGCGGCGCGCTTCGGCCACGCCGTGCCGGTCGTCAACGTCGCGGTCGGCGGCGCCACGACGGGGTCGATGCGGGCCAACCAGCCGGGGATGCTGCGCAGGTCCTTCTTGATGAGGTGCTTGATGTCAGCAATCCACTCCGGCAGACGTGCCTTCTCAAACGCAAACTCGACATCCTGAACAGCACAGCACAGCAGACGCGCATGGGGCACCGTGAGCTGCAGTCCAGTCGTCACAATGATACCCGCTGTATTGCTGTGGTGTATGCCGCCC
>CAIOSS010000255.1 GCA_903860995.1 uncultured delta proteobacterium
CCCCCAGCCGCGCGTCGATGGCCCGCCGCACCGCGTCCACGTCCGCGGGCAGCTCGATGGGCCGGTTCGCGTGCCGCGACGTCACGCCCTCCAGCGAGCCCTCGTGGTACGCCCGCTTGAACTCCGTCAACGTCAGCCCGCGCGCCGTGCTCACCACCACCACGCGCTCGTCGGGCGCGACGGTGCCCGCCTTCACCAGCTTCTCCAGCGCGGCCAATGCCACCGCCGTGTGGGGGCGGTTGTACATCCCCGTCGCGTCGGCCCGCGCCGCGGTGTCCGCCAGCTCGTCCTCCGTCGCCTGCTCCACCACGCCGTTCGTCGCGCGCAGCATCTTCACGGCGCGGTCGATGCTCACCGGCGCGCCGATCTGTATCGCGCTCGCCGCCGTGCGCGCCGCCGCCGCCGCGCAGTACGCCGACAGCGCCGCGGAGGTGTCGCCGGTGCTCGCGCAGGCCACCGCCCGCACGCTGCGCCCCCGGCGGATCATCTCGCGCACCGCGGACACCAGCACGGTCATCCCGAGGTCCTTGAAGGAGCCCGTGTGGGAGTTTCCGCACTGCTTCACCCTGGAGGTCCCTCAAGCCGATGGAGCGGCCGTAGCGCTCGGCCCAGAGCAGGTTCGAGCCGCCCTCCGCGAAGCTCACGATGCTCTCGTCGGCGATGCCCGGATAGACCCACTCGCGCTTGCCCCACACGCCCGAGCCGAAGGGCCACTCGGTGCGCATCCAGCGCCGCTCGAAGGTGGTCATCCACGCCGCCGCGCTGCGGTCGCGCAGGGCCTCGACGTCGTGCTCCACGTCCAGCAGCGCGCCGCACGCCCGGCACCGGTAGATCACCTCGTCGAGGGCGTAGCGCTCGCCGCACCCCGCGAAGCAGGCGAAGCCCGCGCGGTGCTTCATGGCGCCGCCCTTACTCCCCGAACGCGGCGACGAGCGCGCGGGCCTCGACGATGTTGTCCTCGATGGAGCAGTAGGTCCAACCGCCGTAGCGGCCGATGGGGTGCACGCCCTTCGCGCGCAGCTCGCCGGACACGCGCGCGTGCTCGGCCATCGAGCGGCGGTTGATGTGCACGTACGCCGGGTCCATCACCACGGAGTGGTGGGCGACGAGCTGGTGGTCGTCGATGACGCCGACGCGCTTGAGGTCGGCGAGCACCCGCGCGCGCATGGCGTCGACGTCGACGACGGCGTCGCGGGCGAAGCCCAACTCCACATAGAGGCTCAGTCGGTCGGCGTCGAAGATGTTGTCGTAATAGCCGATGCGATAGAACGAGACGTCCCGCGAGGGGTAATAGACCCAGTGGGTGTCGCGCTTGCCCTTGCGGTCGAAGCCCAGGTTGAAGACCAGGACCTTGTTCCAGGTGAAGGCCGCGGCGTCGTGCGGGGCACCGGTCATGGCCGCGAGCTTCGGAAACGGCGCCGACGACACGATGCGCTCGTAGCGGATGGCCCGCTTGCTGGTGTGCGCGATGTGATGGTCGACATCGATGGAGACGATGGCCTCCTCGAGGGCGATGCGGGACGGGTCGACGGCGCTCGCGAGGGCCTTCACGTACTCGATGGCCCCGCCGGCGGGGTACGTGAAGGTGGAGTTGTACGACGCGTTGTCGGCCACCTTCATGTTGCGGATGACGTCCGTGAGGTCGGCGTGCGGGAAGAACCTCCCCATGGCGTCGCGGTCGAGCGTGGCGAGGTCGCAGGCGTAGAGCTTCTCGTTGTAGGGAATGAGAAACCTCTCCGCGATGGAGCGCCCGAATCGCCGGTAGAGCATGTCCTTGAAGTCGGTCTCCGGCGCCTGCGCGTCGCCCGCGGTGCGGGCGAAATACAGGTCATACAGGCAGTCGATGAAGTCCTGCTTCGGGAGCTGGTGGATGTTCTTCTGGAAGGGGAAATCGATGGTGTGACCGTCGAGGTCGATGAAGGTCTTCTTCGCGACGACGCGAATCTCCTGGTCGCCCATGCGCGCGCGCAGCCACGCCTCGATGTCCGGGTGCTTGAAGTGGAAGAAGTGCCCGGAGTAGTCCCACACGAAGCCGTCGCGCTTGACGGTCTTGCAGTACCCGCCGATCTCGCGGTCGGCTTCGAGGACGAGGTAGTCGCGGGTCGGGAGCGCGGCGGCCGTGGCGAGCCCGCTGACCCCGGCCCCCACGATGAGCGTCTGCACGGATTCCATGGACGCTTCTATACAACGGAGGGAGACGTCAGCGCGGCGCGAAGGCGACCCCGCGGTACGTGGTGAGCGCCGGCGCCTGCGCGAGGTTGGTCACCGTGCCCACGAGCGTCGAGGTGGTGACGTCGATGCGCTGGAGCCGCGCGCGGGTCTCGTTGGTGATCCCATAGAGGACATAGTCCGCCCCGTTGGTGCGCCCCGTGAGCCCACGGATGGGGTTGAGCAGGTTGGTGACGTTGCCGATGCGCGACTCAGGTGCCGGCCGAGAGCCGCCAGTACTGCACCCCCCCGGTCGTGAGCAGCGACTGGTCGTCGCCGATGAACATCACGTCCGCCGCGCCGTCGCCGACGCGCACGACCCAGAGCCGGTCGTCGCCCGTCACCGGGCCCGTGTCGGGCGCGCCGGTGTCCCTCGGGACATCGACGCCCGCGTCGACCATCGGCAGCGGGCAGGTCACCCCGGAGAGGTCCGTCGTGCCCCACACGCTCGCCTGCGCCGTGACGTCGAAGCGCCACATCGGGGTCGCGTTGATCGTGAAGCGGCACCCGCTGCGCAGCCCCACCGCGGTGCGAACGTCGATCGGGATGCGCAGCCGAAGCAGCGCGTCGGCCGGGAGCGCCGCCGTCGCGATGGGCGCCTGGAGGAAGCCCACACCCCCCGCGCCGAAGTCCCCCGTGATCGTGCCCGTCAGCGTGATGAGCTCGTGCTCGTAGCCGAGCAGCCCCGTCACGAGGTCGCTCGCGCCGCTCACGTCCTGCAACAGCGGCCCCAGCGCCACGGCCGTCTCCGCGCGCACCAGCCCGCTGATCTCCGCGGCCCAGTGGGTCGCCGGGGTCGGCGACGACACCCGCCCGACGGTGAAGCTCACCCGATCCCCCCGCGAGAGCTGCGGCGAGAGGGTCGCCGGGTCGACCGCGACGAAGAGCGCGGGCCCCGTGCGGTCGGCCTGCACGAAGAAGCCCGCCGGGTCGGTGGAAGAGACCGAGCCGTCAGTGCGCAGCGTGGCGGGCACCGTGTAGGTCACCACCGCGCCCTCGACGCGCAGCGCCGCCGGGCCGATGGGCGTCGCGCGCACCGCGGCGATCTGCTGCGACGTCGTCGCTCATCGGCGCGTCCATCGCGACCGGCACGTCCGCCACGACGGGGGTGTCCGTCCCGACGGGGGTGTCCGTCCCGATGGGGGTGTCCGTCCCGATGGGGGTGTCGGTGCCGGCACCGGCGTCGACCGGGCCGCCGGGGATGTTTCCGCGCGCCGAACACGCCACCACAAAGGACATCGCCACCGCGAGCGACCGAGCTTGTCCTTGCTGTCAACGCTCTCTACATCACCTCAGCCCGGCCGTGGAACCTCGCGCCTCCCGACGCCCTGACCACCCCTGCGCCGGGACACCTACACGTCACGGCGTCGACCGGTGGGTACATCCGTGACCACCGGATCGATCACAAAACTCCCACCTGCGTGCGCGCAGGGCGATGGCCGCGGGCTTGCAGTGCACGCCATCCGTGATGCGAGATGCACGTCGGTTGCTGGGGATGGTGGGCGTAGGCTTCGTCGCGGTGGCGGCGCTCGGGTGCGCGGCCGACGAGAACGACTCCGACGACTGGGACGAGGCCAACGACGTGAGCGAGATCGCCGTGTCGGGTCGCTGGGTCCCCTCGGCGAGCGCGGCGGCGGCGGGCGAACGGCAGTGGGCCCGCTACGACGACGCGCCCTCTTGGAGCGGCGGTCGCAACTGCGGCGGCAGCCTGCTCGCCGGCACGCGCGAGCTCGGCGAGTACCTGCACACCAGCTTCCGCGGCGTGCGCGCCTACGATGGCTACGCGTGCCGGGCCAACACCGCCAACACCAGCCAGACCTCGCTGCACGGCACCGGCCGCGCCCTCGACGTGTACATCCCGCTCAGCGGTGGACAGGCCGACAACACCGTCGGCGACGCGGTCGCCAACTGGCTCGTCGCCAACGCCGCCAGCCTCGGCGTACAGCTCGTCATCTGGGATCGCAGCTCCTGGAACGCCAGCCGCGGCGCTGGGGCGAAGCTGCGCGCATACGGCGGCCCGCACCCGCACCACGACCACCTGCACATCGAGCTCAACACCGACGGCGCAGCGCGGCGCACGGCGTGGTTCCGCAATCGCAGCGCAGCGAGCACCCCGACGAGCACCCCCCCGGCGAGCACTCCCCCGGCGGCCAGCACCCCGGCGCGCACGCCTACGCCCACGCCCACGGCGCTGCCGCGCATGCGGGTGGTCACTGGCGGGCTCAACCTCCGCCGCGGGGCGGGCACCTCCTACGGGGTCATCGTCGCGATGCCCTGCGGCGCCGCGGTGAGCGTGGTCGGCGGCCCCGTCTCGGGCTGGTACAACGTCGAGTACAACGGCACCCGCGGCTGGGCCTCGGGCACCTACCTCACGCCCGAGGCGAGCTACCGCGCCTCGGTCTGCGGCGGCTGAAGGCATCCATCCCCTCCCTCCGCTGGCCGCCTTGGGCTACCAGCGCGAGGTGTGGTCCTCGACCACGCCGTGGCCGCTGACACGCACGGTCTTTCCGTCCGCGCGGAAGCTGCCCTCGAAGCGCCCGAAGGGCTGGATGAAGTCGTGCTTCAACAGCCCGAGGTTCTTGCGGTCCTGCCGGGCCCCTTCGGGGGTGAAGGTGAGCGTGAGGTCGAGCTCGGCGACGCGGAGGGTCCACTGCCCCTGGTCGGCCGGGCGGCCGATGGTGAACGCGGCGCTCCCCAGGGGGATGAGCTCATCACCCAACCATAGAGCGTTCTCGAGCGCGTCATTGAAGTAGGCCACCAGGTTGAGTCCGAAGGGTCGGCCGTCGTCGGTGGTGCCCTGGAGGCAGGCCCAGTTCCAGCGGGTGTCGCGCGGGGGATAGCCGAGGGTGAAGTCCACCGCGGCGCCGTGCGGGAGCGAGCGCTCGAAGCGCCGGGCGTCGATGCGCACCGTCGCCTCCGCGGCGAGGCAGAGCCGCTTGAAGGTGTGATTGAAGGGACGGTGCAGGGCCGGCGCGAGGGTGGTCATGCCGCCGTCCAGGGAGGGGACGCGCAGGTCGAGGGAGATCCGCCGGCCGTCGTAGCGGAAGCGCAGGCCGTCGCCCTCCGGGTCGATGCGCCACTGCCGGTCGCCGAAGCCCAAGGACCACGCGCCCCGCATCGACGGCTGGAAGCCCTCGGCGAAGCCGAAGGGGATCTCCAGCGACTCCTCCACCCGCACCTTCCTCGCGCGGTCGTACACGTACACGAAGGCCGTGCCGAGGTACCCCGCGTCGGCCACGGCGTAGCCCACCATGAAGTCTTCATGGTAGGCGCCCGCGTAAAGCCAGGCCTTGCGCTGGAGGCGCCGGGGCCAGGCGGCCCCTCGGTCCCAGCGCGCGGTGGACACGTCGCCGACGGCGCCGCGGTAGCGCCCGAAGGGGTGCAGTTGGCCGCCGGCATCGACCAGCGAAGCGGGCGCAGGGGGCAGCGTGCTCATCGGACATCTCCATTCGACATCGTCGTGACCTTCTTCCTTCTTCGATGGGACCGCCACGCTACCCGGGCGGGCACGGCGGCGCGGGCGGCGGCAGGGGCTGGTCGGCCGAGGGGACGTACCCGAGCACGGTGCGCGGCCACTCGTCGGTGACCAGCACGAAGCCCTTGTCGTCGAGGCGCACCACGCCCTCCCAGTTGCGCGCGCGCCCCTCCCGCGCCAGGCGGATCACCCGCCCCGTCGCGCGGACGGACACCCCGTCGTCGCGCAGCTCCAGCAGCCGCTCGACGCTGCGGGCGGCGCCGCCGCGGGGGTCGCAGTCGACGGCCTCGGAGAAGCAGCCCACGGCGCGGATGGTGCGCTCGCACTCCTCGGTGTCGCCGACGTCGCGGTAGCTGTACTGCGTCACCCAGAACCGACGGCTGGCGTCGGCGGCGGTGGCGTCGGTGACCCGGTAGGGGATCGCCTCGACGGCGACCGCGCGGGCCTCGCGGCCGTCGACGCGCAGGGCGGTCGAGGCGCAGGAGGTGCTCATCCCGTTGGCCTCGAAGAGGGCGAGCCAGGCGCCGTCGACGCGGGTGAGCGCCTCGAAGGCGTGGTTGTCGGAGCGCAGCGGGACGTCGAGGGTGAGCGCGTCGCGGTCGAGCACCATGCCCCGCGCGGGGTCGAGGCGGGCGGTGACGAGGAGGCCCGACATGCGGTCGTGGTCGCCGCGCTCGACGACGAGGGCCGCGCGGTCGCCGTCGAAGTCGATGGCCTCGAAGCCCTGGTAGTCGGGGTCGCGCGTGAGGTCGAGGGTGTCGAGCGGGACGCGCTCGGGCGCGATGGGCGCGCGGTCGCGGCCGTCGATCCAGGCGCGCAGGCGGGCGCCGGGGATGCGGTAGAGCCACGGCTGCGTGAAGCCGGGCTGGGCGCGCGCGCGGGCGAGGCCGCGGGGGCTCCACTGCGGGAGGAGGAAGAGCTCGTCGCCGTGCCACGCGAGGCCGGAGTACTCGTGGCCGCGCGCGGCGGCCTCCCCGGCGAGGCAGATGGAGAGCACCGGGACGGGGTCGTCGGGGTTGCGGCCGCGCGGGCGCTGCGCCCCGCTGCACGAGAGGGCGAGGAGGCCGACGAGGGGGAGGCGGCGGGCGAGGGGGCGCATGACAGGTCGTTGGAGCATACGGGGTCTAAGTCCCTCAGCCGTCGACCACGCGCGCCACCTCGGCGCGGCACCCGTCGAGCACCGCGCCCAGCACC
>CAIOSS010000256.1 GCA_903860995.1 uncultured delta proteobacterium
CGCCCGCGAGGGCTTCGAGGGAGAGGGCGCCGCCCGCGAGGGGGTTGGAGAGCAGCGTCTCGAAGCTGGCCTCGAGGGCGATGAGCACCCGCGCCACGACCGGGATGGTGACCCCCGCGCGGGCGAGGAGCTGGTGCTCCCACCCGGGGCGGATCGCGACGCCGACGTTGGCGGCGAAGACGAAATCGCGCGCGTTGGTGAGCTCGAAGAGCACCCGGGGGATGACCCCGACGGCGCCGTCGCCCGCGTTGGCCGCCCCGTTGCCCGTCGGCAGGAGCAGGGTGGCGGCGAGGGCGAGGCGGCCGGATCCACGGCGCGCGGGGCCGAGCACGCGCACCCGGGCGTCGACGCGCAGGTCGCCCGGGGCGAGCGACGAGGAGGCCCCGGCGAGCCGCTGGTCGAGCACGACGGGCATCACCACGCCGAGCTGCACGCGGTCGAAGAGGCCGAGCGTGGCGGCGAGGTGGGCGGTGGTGCGCCGCTCGATGGGGACGCCGGCGAGGGCGCGGGCCCAGTCGACGGCCAAGAGGCCCCCGACGCGGAGGTGGGGCGTGACGAGGGAGCGCTCGGTGGCGTTGAGGTCTTCGGCGGAGGCTGGGGCGGCGTAGCGGCTGACAGACCAGCCCTGCGCCTGGGCCCCGAGGCCGAGGGAAGAAGGCGCGAGCGCGAACACGACCGGTCTCACGGGGCGCACGGTGCCGCGTCTTGATGGCGCAGGGAAGCGGCGTGTGCGCTCGCGCGGCGGGCGCCGAAGTGATATCGGCGGAGTCCTATGGGCGCACAGTGGAAGCAGAAGGGCCGGGAGCTCGCGGCGAACGCCAAGGGCAAGGTGATGACCAAGCTCACCAAGGAGATCATGATCGCGGCGCGAGACGGGGCCGACCCGAGCGGCAACTCGCGGCTGCGCATGGCGCTCGACGCCGCCCGCAAGGCGTCGATGACGAAGGACACGATGGAGCGCGCCATCAAGAAGGGCGCGGGGATGCTCGACGAGGGGCTCTCCTTCGACACGGTGAACTACGAGGGATTCGCGCCCCACCAGGTGCCGGTGATCGTCGAGTGCCTCACCGACAACCGAAACCGCACCTCGTCCAACGTGCGCATCCTCTTCAAGAAGGGGCAGATCGCGGCGGCGGGGGCGGTGTCCTGGGACTTCGCGCGGCTGGGCGCGGTCGAGGCGACGCCCCCGGCGGGCGCGAAGGTCGACCCCGAGGAGGCCGCCATCGAGTGCGGCGCGCAGGACCTCGAGGCGGGCGATGACGGCAGCACGGTGTTCTACACCGAGCCCACCGACCTCGACCTGGTCTCCAAGGCCCTCGCCGAGCGCAAGTGGGCGGTGTCGTCCGCGAAGCTCATCTGGAAGGCGAAGAACCCCGTGACCGTCGACGACGCCCAGCGCGCCGAGGTGGAGGCCTTCCTCGCCGCCCTCGACGACGACGACGACGTCCAGACCCTCTTCGTCGGCCTCGCCTGACCGCGTGGGTGCGATGCCGCCGCGGCCCGTCGCACCCACCGGGCTCCTCTTCGCGATCGCGGCCTACGGCGCCTGGGGCGTCGTCCCGCTCTACTGGCGCCTCCTGTCGTCGGTCTCCCCCGTGGAGATCCTCGCCCACCGTATCGCCTGGTCGCTGGTCTTCGTCTCCGCGCTGGCCTTCGCGATGGGCGCCCGCGCCGACCTGCTCCGCGCGCTGCGCGACCGCCGCACCCGCGCGATGCTCGCCGCCTCCAGCGTGCTCATCGGCGTCAACTGGGTGGTCTTCATCGGCTCCATCCAGGCGCACCGGCTCAGCGAGGCGAGCCTCGGCTATTTCATCAACCCCCTGGTCAACGTCGCCCTCGGCGTCGTGGTGTTCCGCGAGCACCTCCGCGCCGCGCAGCGCGTGAGCATCGCCCTCGCCCTGCTGGGCGTCGCCATCCTCGTCGCCTCCAACGCCGCCTTCCCCTGGATCGCCCTCGTCCTCGCGGCGAGCTTCGCGTCCTACGGGCTGCTCCGAAAGCTCGCGCCGGTGCCCGCCACCGTGGGCCTGCTCGTCGAGACGCTGCTCCTCTCGCCGCTGGCCCTCGGATACCTCGCCCACCTCGCGGCGTCCCGCGCGGGCGCCTTCCCGCTCGGCCCGGGCACCCTCGCGCTCCTCGCGCTGTCCGGGCCCCTCACCGCGCTGCCGCTGGTGTGGTTCGCGCGGGCCGCCCGGGCGATGCCGCTCGCCACCCTCGGCATCGTGCAGTACCTCGCGCCGACGCTGCAGTTCCTGATCGCGGTGTTCGTCTTCGGCGAAGAAATGCCGGCGACACGCTGGGCCGCCTTCGGGTGCATCTGGCTCGCGCTCGGGCTCTTCAGCGTCGACTTCGTGCGGGCCCACCGCAGCGCCGCGGCCGCGTCTGCCCCCGTCGAGCCGCCGCCCCTGGAGTAAGCGCGATCCGCGCTCCCGGGGCAGGCGACCCGCCGCGGCGCCGGCTCGGGACCTCAGGCCCCCGGGTCGCGGGTCGCGGCCGCCGCGAGGAAGTCCGCCCGCAGCGCCGCGAGGTGTACCGCCGCGCGAGCAGCCTGGGCCTCGGCGGGCTCGCCGGGCGCCCGCGGCTCGCGGTGGTCGAAGTAGTACTTGATCTTGGGCTCGGTGCCGCTCGGCCGGAGCATCACCCGCGCGCCGTCGTCGAGCTCCAGGCGCAGCACGTCCGAGGGCGGCAGGCCCAGCGAGCGCTCGCCCGACGCGTCTCGCCGGGTGCCGGACGCGAAGTCCGACCAGGCCACGACGCGCCGCCCCCCGAGGGTCTCCAGCGGGCGCGCGCGGAAGGCTGCCATGATGTCCGCGATGCGCTGCTGCCCGGCCGCGCCCGGCGCCACCACGTTGTGCTGCGCCGACACGAAGAGCCCGTGCGTCGCGTAGATCTCCTCGAGGCGGTCGAGGAGGGTCCTGCCCTGGGCCTTGAGCTCCGAGGCCAGCGAGGCGAGCAGGAGCGCCGCCGACACGCCGTCCTTGTCGCGCACCCACGGGGTCACCGCGTAGCCCAGCGCCTCCTCGTACCCGAACAGGAACAGCGCCCCCGCCGCCGCCGCCGCCTCGATGGCGGTGTGGGCGATCCACTTGAAGCCCGTGAGGGTCTCGACGTACTGCGCGCCGTAGGCCGCGGCCATCACGCCCAGCAGCGGCGACGACACGATGGTCGTGGCCACCACCCGCGGGCCTGCCGTGCGCCGCAGCAGGTGGTCGCCGAGCAGCGCGCCCACCTCGTTGCCCGTGAGCGGGCGCCAGCGATCGCCGTCGGGCACCGCGGCGGCCATGCGGTCGGCATCGGGGTCGTTGGCGATCGCGAGGTCGGCGTTCTTGCTCGCCGCGAGGGAGAGCAGGAGGTCCATCGCGCCGGGCTCCTCGGGGTTGGGGAAGCGCACCGTCGGGAAGCGCCCGTCGGGCTGCGCCTGCTCGGGCACGGAATACACCTCTCCGTAAGGCTGGAGCACCGCCGTGGTGAAGCGGTCGCCCACGCCGTGCAGGGCCGTGTACGCGATGGTCAACGGCGCCGACGGCGCGCAGGTCTGCCGCACGAGGTCGAGGTAGTCGGACTCCACCGCCTCGCCGAGGGTCTCGTAGAGCCCGCGCGCGCGGGCCTCGGGCTCCTCGACCAGCGCGACCTCCGCGAGCGCGCCGATGCCCGCGATGATCGCCGCGATGTCCGCGTCGACGGGCGGGACGATCTGCGCCCCGTGGTCCCAGTAGACCTTGTAGCCGTTGTACTCGGGCGGGTTGTGGCTCGCGGTGACCATCACCCCGGCGGCCGCCCCGAGGCGCTTCACCGCGAAGGCCACCAGCGGCGTCGGGACGTCCCGCGCGAACACCCTCGCCCGCACCCCCTCGCCCGCCAGCGCCCGGGCTACGTCCTCGGAGAACACCCGGCTCCCGCGCCGCCCGTCGTACCCGACGACCACCCCGCGCAGCGCGGCGTCCGGCACCGTCGCCTTCAGGTGGCGCGCCACGGCCGCCGTCGTCCGCAGCACCACCGCCCGGTTCATCCGGTTGGGCCCCGCGCCCATCACCCCGCGCAGGCCCGCCGTGCCGAAGGCCAGCGCGCTGCCGAAGCGGTCCTCCAGCGCCGCGTCGTCGCCCGACGCGAGCAGCGCCTCGAGCTCCGCCCTCGTCTCCCCGTCCGGGTCCTCTGCCATCCACCGGCGCGCCGCGCCCCGAAGCTCTTCAGCGTTCATGTCTCGTCCTCCGTCGGGCGCCAGCGCGCCCTGGTCGTGTCGCCTGTCTTCGTGATCTTCCCGCGCCGCCGCAGGCGCTCCAGGTGGGCCCGGGCGCTCTTCGCGGCGATGGGCCAGAGCCACACCGGCGCGTCGTCGTAGGCGCGCGCCACCACCGCCGCGAGCGTGTCCGCCCCTCCCCCCACCGCCCGGCGGACCTTCTCCTCCCGGGCCTCGCGGTGCGCCACGTAGGCCCCGAGCGCCGCCACGCCGTCCGCCACCGGGTCGCCGTGCGCCGGGAAGAGGGTGGTCGGCGCGAGCGAGGCCATGCGCCGCAGCTGCGCGACGTAGTCGTCCATGTCGCCGTCGTCGTCTGGGTCGATGACGATGGTGCTGAGCGACGAGAGCATGTCGCCGACGATCATCCAGCCCGCCGTGCGCTCGTGGAGGCACAGGTGACCGGGCGCGTGGCCGGGCGTGTGGAGCACCGCGAGGTCGAGCCCCACGGGAGCGCCGAGCCCGGTCTCCGACTCGTCGAGCAGCCGGTGCACGGTCACCCGCCCGGCGAGCTTGTCGCGGGTGCGCGCGTGAGCCATCAGCGGCACCCCGAAGCGCTCGCACACCGCCCCGGCGCCGCCGACGTGGTCGGGGTGGTGGTGCGTGGCGATCACCCCGAGCAGCCGGTGCCCGCGCTCGACGCGGCCCTCGATGAGGTCGTGCAGCCGCGCCTGCTCGGGGCCGTAGGGCGACGAGGGCTCGACCAGGTAGAAGTCGCGCCGGCCGACGAAGTAGCTGTTGGTGTGCGTGGCCGGGAGCAGCGTCGGGGTGCGCAGCGGCAGGCGCTCGACGCCTGCGGCGCTGGTGTCCTGGAGGGTGTCGTCGCTCATCCGTGCCGCCGGCGCGCAACCTAACACGGCCCCTGCGGGAGCTCTCGAGGTGGTAGGGTCGCGCCATCGTGAAGAATGCTTTGCGCCGTAGCGGTTGCCTCGCGCTGATCGTCGCCCTCGGCTGCCGGGGCACGGCAATGTCCCTCGACCTGGAGGACGCGGCAGCCGACCGCGGCCGGGCAGACGTCGCCGCGACCGCCGACATCAGCGACCTCGGGGCGCCGCCCCTCGACGCCG
>CAIOSS010000257.1 GCA_903860995.1 uncultured delta proteobacterium
GCACACCTCCTGCTCGGAGCAATACGCCTTCGCCGCCTCGATGATGCTCGGGCACAGGTTGTCGGTGCCCCGGGCCGCCGCGCGCACCGCGTCGAGGGCCGCCGCCACCCGCGCCGGGTCGCGCGACGCCTTCACGCCCGCGAGCCGCTCGCACTGCAGGCGCTGGGTCTCCTCGTCGACCTTCAGCGTCGGGATGCGGGCCGACTCGCCCTTCATGGCGAAGTCGTTGACCCCGACCATCACCTTCTCGCGCCGCTCGACCTGCCGCTGGAAGCGGTACGCCGCGCCCGCGATCTCGCGCTGGGGGTAGCCCTTCTCGACCGCGCTGAGCATCCCCCCCATGTCGTCGATGCGGCGGATGTAGTCGAGCGCCTCGGCCTCGATCTTGTCCGTCATCCACTCGACGAAGTAGCTGCCGCCGAGGGGATCGATGGTGTTCGCCACGCCGGTCTCGTGCGCGACGATCTGCTGCGTGCGCAGCGCGATGGTCACCGACGCCTCGGTGGGCAGGGCGTAGGTCTCGTCGAGCGAGTTGGTGTGCAGCGACTGCGTGCCGCCGAGCACCGCCGCGAGCGCCTGCAGCGCCACCCGCGCGACGTTGTTGTAGGGCTGCTGCGCGGTGAGCGAGACGCCGGCGGTCTGCGCGTGGGTGCGAAGCTTCAGGCTCTCGGGCTTCTTCGCGCCGAAGCGGTCGCGCATCACCCGCGCCCAGATGCGCCGCGCGGCGCGGAACTTCGCGATCTCCTCGAAGAAGTCCACGTGGACGTCGAAGAAGAACGAGAGCCGCGGCGCGAAGCTGTCGACGTCGAGGCCGCGCTCGATGGCGGCCTGCACGTACGCGATGCCGTCGGCGAGGGTGAACGCGAGCTCCTGCGCCGCGGTGCTGCCCGCCTCGCGGATGTGGTAGCCGGAGATGGACACCGGGTGCCAGCGGGGGAGCTCCTTCGCGGCGAACTCGATGGTGTCCGTGACCATGCGCATCGCGGGGCGCGGGCCTACCACCCACGCGTGCTGCGCGATGAACTCCTTCAGGCAGTCGTTCTGGATGGTTCCGCCGAGGGCCGAGCGGGGGATGCCCCGGTTGTCGGCGAGCGCCACGTAGAAGCAGAGCATCACGATCGCGGGACCGTTAATGGTCATCGAGGTGGTGATCTTCTCGAGGGGGATGCCCTCGAAGAGCACCTCCATGTCGCGCAGCGTGTCGACCGCGACGCCGCACATTCCCACCTCGCCGAGGGAGCGCGGCGAGTCAGAGTCGTAGCCCATGAGCGTGGGGAAATCGAAGGCCACCGAGAGGCCCGCCTGCCCCTGGGCGAGCAGGTAGTGGTAGCGCGCGTTGGTCTGCTCGGGGGTGCCGAAGCCCGCGAACTGCCGCATCGTCCAGAGCCTCCCCCGGTACATCGTCGGCTGGATGCCGCGGGTGTACGGAAACTCCCCGGGAAGGTTGAGGTCGCGCAGGTAGTCGACCTGCAGGTCGCCCGGCGTCACGACGTCGGGCACCTCGAGGTCGGACAGCGTGGTGAACCTCGGCTGCCGCAGCGGGGCCTTCGCGACGACCTTGGCGAGGGTGCCGGCCTCCCAGCGGGCGCGCGCCTCGCGGATGGCCGCTACGTCCGCCGGGACCTCGCCCTGCCCCGCGCCGCCGGCCTCATCTCCCGCCGAAGCCGGCGCGCTCGTGAACGTTTCCATCGCCATGGGTCGTGACCTCGGTCGTGATCGGAAGGGACGCCGCGGGAAATCTGGCACGCGGGTCTGTCCAACGACAAGGCCCGTGTCGCGCCCGCGGGCGTTAGAAGCGTGCGCCGGGGGTCATCGCGCGGGCGAGGCAGACCGAGCCGAGGAAGGGCCCGCGGCGCTCGCGCGACCCGATGATCACGGGGTTGATGTAGAGGTAGTACAGCGCGCCCGCGGCCGGGTCGCGGTAGGTGTCCATCGTGAGGGTGTGCAGCCCGGCGCCCGCGGGGAGCGCCTGGGTGACGTACGAGGCCACGGTGTTGTTCGCGCAGCTGGCCGCCGAGTCGTCGTTGCAGACGCCGACTGCGCCGCTCGCGTGGCGCACGTCGAGCACGGTGTCCGTCGGCGTCGCGGTGCCGCAGGTGGACGCGCGGAGGGTCGTCGCCGTGGCCTCCGGGCAGCTGCGCCACCAGAAGGTGTCCTCCGGCCCGACCCCGCCGCCGCAGGTGGTGTTCACCGTGCCGGGGCCCACGAAGGGGCGCCGCACGAAGGAGTACGGGCCCGCGGTGACGACCGCGGGAATGTACTCGACCGCGCCGTTGGTGGTCAGCGGGAGGTGCTGGAAGTGCACGGTGCCCGCCCCCGCGGCGGACGCGTAGCCGGCCACGCCGAGGAAGTACGTCCCCGGGGTGAAGCGCCCGACGATCATGGACTGCGAGCCGCCGGTGGCGCAGCGCGGGGTGTAGACGTCGCCGCGGGCGGTGTTGACCGCGTCGTCGTTGCACCACACCTCGCCGGGCCGTCCGCCGAGGATGTACGCGTCGCACGCGCCGCCGCGGGGCCGCCCGTCGCGAGCGATGAACAGCACCGTGTCGAAGCCGGTGCCGAAGGTGTCGGCATAGACCAGCTCGGTCTGCGTGAGCGTGAAGGAGAAGTACACGTCGGCCCCGGTGCTCGCGACGCAGTTCGTCGTGATGTCCGTGGTGTGGTCGGCGTTGACCACCGTGAACGGCAGGTCGATGGACGAGCCCCGGGCGAGGTCGATGGGCGTCGCCGTCTGGCAGGTGTCGTTGACCGGCACGCAGCGCGAGGCCGTGCACTGGGTGCCGGCCGCGCAGCGGGTGCCGCACGCGCCGCAGTTGGCGTTGTCGGTCGCGAGCGTGGACTCGCAGCCGCTGGCGTACACGTTGTCGCAGTCGCCGAAGCCGCTGTTGCAGCTCGCGACGGCGCACGACGACGAGCGGCAGGCGGTGGTGGCGTTCGCGGCAGCGCACGCGTTTCCGCACGCGCCGCAGTGGGTGACGGTGGCCGTGAGGTTGACCTCGCACCCGTTGGCGGCGACCCCGTCGCAGTTGCCCAAGCCCGCGGTGCAGGCCGCGACCGCGCACACGCCCGTCGCGCAGGCGGGCGTCGCGTTGGGCAGGACGCACGCCCCGCCGCAGCGGCCGCAGTTGGTGGTGCTGGTGTTGAGGTTGGTCTCGCAGCCGTTGGCCGGGTTGGCGTCGCAGTCCGCGAAGCCCGCGCTGCACGCGAAGCCGCACACTCGCGCCGCGCAGGTGGTCGCGGCGTTGGCCCGGGCCGGGCACGCCATCCCGCAGGCCCCGCAGTGGGCGATGTCGGAGCTGAGGTCGACGCAGCGGCCGCCGCAGAAGGTCGTGCCAGCGCCGCAGATCGATCCGCACGCCCCGCCGCTGCACACGGTGCCCGCGCCGCAGACCGTCCTGCAGCGGCCGCAGTTCGCGTTGGAGCCGCGCAGGTCGGTCTCGCACCCGTTGGCCGCGTTGCCGTCGCAGTTGCCGAAGTTCGCCGCGCAGCTCGCCACGGTGCAGGCGCCCGCCGCGCACGCCGCCGTCGCGTTGGCGAGGCTGCACGCCCGGCCGCACGCGCCGCACGAGCCCGGCGTGGTGTTGAGGTTGGTCTCGCACCCGTTGGCCGGGTTGGCGTCGCAGTCGCCGTAGCCCGCGTTGCACACCGAGACCGCGCACGCCCCGGCGCGGCAGGTGGGCGTGGCGTTGGCGAGCGCGCACGCCCGGCCGCAGGCCCCGCAGGCCCCCACGGTGTTGTTGAGGTCGGTCTCGCAGCCGTTGGCGACGTTTCCGTCGCAGTTGGCGAAGCCCGCGTCGCAGCTCACCAGGGTGCACGCCCCCCCGGCGCAGCCGGAGGTCGCCCGGGGCAGCGCGCAGGCCCGGCCGCAGGCGCCGCACGCCGCCACGGTGGCGTTGAGGTTGACCTCGCAGCCGTTGGCCAGGCTGCCGTCGCAGTTGCCAAAGCCCGCCGCGCAGGCGATGCGGCAGGCGCCGGCCACGCACGACGCGGCGCCGTTGGTGGCGTTGCACGCGTTGGGGCACGCGCCGCAGTGCAGGGGGTCGGTGCCGAGGGCCACCTCGCAGCCGTTGGCCGCGACCCCGTCGCAGTCGGCGAAGCCCGCGACGCACGCCCCGACCGCGCACCCGCCCGCGCGGCAGACCGCCGTCGCGTTGGCCAGCACGCACCGGTTGCCGCAGGCGCCGCAGTTGGCGGCGTCGCTCGCGAGCGTGGCCTCGCAGCCGTTGGCGGTCATGCCGTCGCAGTCGCCGAGGCCGGCGCCGCAGGTGGTGCGCACGCAGGCGCCGCGGTCGCAGCGCGCGCTCGCGCCGGGGAAGCTGCACGCGGTCCGGCACGCGCCGCAGTTGAGGGTGTTGTTCGCGGTGTCGGTCTCGCAGCCGTTGGCCGCGTCGCCGTCGCAGTTGCCGAAGCCCGCCGTGCACGCGACGGCGCAGGCGCCCGCGGCGCAGGTCGGCGTGCCGTTGGTGCGGCTGCAGGCTCGGCCGCAGGCGCCGCAGTGGCTGACGCTGGTGGCGAGCGCCGCCTCGCAGCCGTTGGCCGCGTCGCCGTCGCAGTCGGCGAAGCCCTCGGCGCAGCGGTACTGGCACGCCCCCTGGGCGCAGGTCGCGGCGGTGTTGGGCCGCGCCGCGCAGGC
>CAIOSS010000258.1 GCA_903860995.1 uncultured delta proteobacterium
AATCCTACAGCCTGACCTTCGTCGAAGGGGTGCAGGTCGCTCGTTGGACGCTGGGGTTCGCGCGTTGGCGCTCACCCCAGGCTATCGAATGCGGGCGCCCCCGCAGCGGGGGCTTTCGAACAGGAACGTCGCTTCGTTTCACACGACGCACGTCGCGGAGGGCTTTCCGGAAGGTCGATCGAACACCGGTACGAAAGCCCCCGCTGCGGGGGCGCCCGCATTCGATAGCCTGGGGTGAGCGCCAACGCGCGAACCCCAGCGTCCAACGAGCGACCTGCACCCCTTCGACGAAGGTCAGGCTGTAGGATTCACCGTCGCTTGAAGGGCGGGCGGGGGCAAGCCGTCGCCCGCCCCCGACGTCAGTCCCCGCACTCCCCCTCGCGTCGCGCTACTTCACGGGAGCCGGCTCGGGGCTGGCGCCCTCGACCGCGGCGGTGGTCGCGCTGCGCCGGTACATCGCGTACCGCGCCCGCTTCGCCTCGTCGTCGCGAAAGGCGTACTGCCCTCGCCGGGCGACCTGGCGATCGAGGTCGGCGAGCGCCCAGAACGCGCGGTTGCGGGCCCGGCGGGCGCTGCGGGTGACCTCGTCCTCGGCCTGGGTGGTCGTGCCAGCGGCCGCCTGCGCGCCGCCGCGGGCGGCGGCGAAGAGTCCGAGCGCGCTGCGAATCGTCGCGAGGCGGGCGTCGGTGAGGTCGGTCCCGTCGAGGTCGTGGTGGTGCTTCTTCGCGAGCGCGAGCAGGCGGGTGGTGTCGCTGATGAGGTCGTCGTCCCCCTGCACGTCGCCGATGTCGTCGAGCGCCGACTGCGTCGTCGGGTTGGCGTCGGCGAACGTGCGCAGCGCGGCGAACACGTGGTCGCGGCCGGCGCGCACCGGATCGCGGGTCGCCGCGACGACGCCCACGGCGCGCGCGTCCTGGATGACCAGCCACGCCTCCTGCGCGGCGTCGAGCGCGTCGGCCAGCGTCTCCAGCCGGTGGGCGTCCGGCGCGGCGACCTTGGCGTGCGCGAGCGCCGCCGCGTCGACGCGAACCTGGCTGGCGAGCCTGCGCGCGTGCTTCGCGACGAGGGCCGGGGGCGCGTCGGGCCGCCGGGCCACGGGGGCCGCCGGCGCGTCGGGCCGCTTCTCGGCGACGGGGGCCGGCGCTGCCACCGCAGGCGCCTCGACGGCGGCCTTGCGGGAGGTGAACTTCACGGTGGCCTTGCGGGCAGCGGGCTTCTTCGGTTTCACCATTTTAGGGGGGTTCTCTCTCCGTACGGATGGTCTGTGGACCGGGAGAGTTACCCGAATCGGAGAAGCGTTTCGGCAAAACGCACGATCGCCCATCGGAACCGCCGTGCGCACCACCCGGACGGCCGTGCGCACCACCCGGACGGCCGTGCGCACCACCCGGACGGTCGTGCGCACCACCCGGACGCCCGCGCGCACGCTCACTCCGGTCACCCGCCCTCCCACACGGTCAGGGTCTGGCGCGGGTCGCTGACAACGTCGCGGTCGGCCATGCGTCGAAGCTCGCGCAGACCTCACCCCCGCTGCCGCGCGCCCCTCTCCATGAATGGCGAGGGGCTCCTGGAAGGGCTGCGTTTCACGACGAGCTGTCAGGTGATCGCAGCTCCTCTCCATTCATGGCTGTCC
>CAIOSS010000259.1 GCA_903860995.1 uncultured delta proteobacterium
CGACTACATCGCGGCGGGCGGCGAGCGCACGGGCAAACCGATGAGGGCCATCGTCGCGGTGGCGACCCCAGCGCCATCAACGAGCCGGCGCGAAAGCGGGTCGCGAAGCCTCAACTCACGCGCTCGGTAACAGAAGATGTTCCAATGTTGGCTGCATCCCCTCGCGTCGCCTCGACGGACGGTGGGCCCGACGGACCCCAATGCTCCCGCGTCTCGTGGCACGTTCCTTCACTCCACCCCCGGCAACCCCGGTCCCCCCGCGTCGTCGTCCTTCTTCTTCCGGCCCCGCTTCGCCGGTGCCACCACCGCAGCCGCGCCCTCGTCGGCCGCCGCCTGCACCGTCGCCGCGGCCTCGCTCGCCCCCGCCCGCTGCCGGTTCTCCTCCAGCAGCCGCGCGAGCACCTCGTCGCCCGTGTCGTCGTCCCACGTGTAGCGGCACGTCGCTACTCAGCGAGGCGCCAGCTCGCGGGTGTTCGTCGGCGGCCGACCGGGCACGCGACGCAGGCATCGTGGCCGGTACCGACTGCTCAATGGGGCGCGGGGGAGGAGCTGCGCTCACCCCTCGACGAAGGCCACCGTCTCCCACCCAGCGAGCAGCCGGTCCAGGGCGCCATTGCGTCCAGAATCGCTGGTCACGGTCGCGGATCCTTGATCGCGGGGTCGGCGCCGTACCGCAGGAGGAGGACGATCATCTCGGCACCTCCGAGCCGATTCGCGAAGTGCAGGGGCGTCGCGCCACTCTCAGCCTTCGGGTTGGCGTCCGCACCGGCCTCAAGGAGCATCTCGGCGAGATCGGCCCTCCCGTTGGCTGTGGCCTGATGAAGCGGGGTATACCCGGCGGGACTCACGCCGGGGAGGAACCTGTCCCAGGTCGGCAGGAAGTCGACGGTTCGGGGCTCCAAGGCCGGGTTGAACGTGAGCAGCAGCCGCAGCATCGCTGGGTTCTTGCGCTGGACCGCGGTGAATACAGGGGTCCACCCGAGCGGGCTGGACACGTTGACGTTGGCGCCGCGCTCGAGCAGGAGCGCGGCCACCTCGATGTGGCCGTTCGCGACGGCGCCACCCAGAGCCGACGAGCCCCTCGCGTCCTGCTCGTCGATTCGGGCGCCTTCGTCGCAGAGTCGGCGGACTTCTTCGAGGTCTCCGCCGCTGGCGGCTCGCCTCAAGCTCCGGTATCGCATCGGATTCCCTTCCCCCTCTCGACCTTCCCCGGGCGACGGACATCGTCGGCGATCGCTGTGATCCGCCTCGATCGCCGACGGGAAGTACACCCCTGGAGAGGAGCGTCGCCGTCTTCGCCGGGGCAGGTCATCGCGACTCTGGCTCGGAGTTGCTACCCGTGAATACCAACACGCTTCTCGCGCGCCGTCGACCCCTGCGCGCCCTTGACGCGCCCGGCGCCCACCGTGATTCGCCCGCTGTCAACACTGTCGACGTGATTCTCCGATGCGCTCAGGATGCTCGAATGACATCCACCAGGACACGTAAACTGCAGCCTTCGCCGCTGCCGCCGCTCGCCGCGCTGCCGCTCCGCGAGCCGTGGCCCGTGGTTCGCGTTCGTCCCGACGGGAGCTACACGACGCTGGGGACGCTCCCGATCTCGTTGTCCGCCGTGGTGCGATGGGATGCGGCGGGAGGCCTCTGGGCGCTCGATGCGGAACAGGGCACCGTGACCGGGTACTCGGTCGGCCCGGACGGGGTTCACGAAGTCGCGAGGGACTCCCTCGAGCAGGGCTTCGAGAGCGCCGATCTCGCTGTGGCGGGAGGGCACATCTTCGTGGGCGGAGCAGCAAGCTCGGGAGGTGCCTACGATCCCCAGGGACCGCTGCTCAGGTACAAGTCTGCGCTCGGTGGCGGCCCGTGGTCGGCCCTCCCTGTCCCAGTGGAGGTCGGGAATGGAAAGGCGGTGGACGCCCTGCTGGTCGATGGTGATCGACTTATCGCGGTGGACGACATCGTCATGCCCAAGTGGTTCCTCGTGTACGACCTGCGGGCGCCAGAGGGGCCGTCCCTGCTGGAAGTCATCCCTCTCGAACAGGGAGTCAACGAGACGACGCTCCCGGGCGCCGCGATGTCCGCCCGTTGGATCGCCTTGCGAAGCAAGGGGGCCCACATGGGCGGGAGCTATTGTGCGGTGACCCTGTACGCGCGAGGGGACCTGAGTCGGCGCGGTTCGTTTGGAGAAGACCGGGCCTGGGACTCGCCGAAAGCGTCTCGGTTTCAGGGCGCTTCGTGGGGGGGCGCCGTCTTCGTCGGTGAGACTCTGCTGGTCGCAGCGGGCCCCGCCGGGCTCATGACACTGGACTGTCGATCGCTCGGGACGCTCGATCCCGACAGCCCGGTCGCCCGGAGGCGACGAACTGACTTCTCGCGCAGCGTGCGGTGCGTGGTCTTTCCCGGCGTTCGCGAGGTGTTGGACGTCGTTGCGGTCGAGGCGTGCGGGGGAGCCTTCGTGATCGTCAAGGGTGCCTCCGGTCGCCGCGCCATCTGGCATTCCTGCACGAGCGGATGAGGTCGGTGAGGTCACCCGCGCCATCTCCTGCCATCACTCCACCCCCGGCAACCCCGGCCCTCCCGTGTCCTCGCCCTTCTTCTTCCGCCCCCGCTTCGCCGGTGCTGCCCCCGCCGCCGCGCCCTCGTCGGCCGCCGCCTGCACCTTCGCCGCCGCCTCGCTCGCACCCGCGCGCTGGCGGTTCTCCTCCAGCAGCCGCGCGAGCACCTCGTCGCGAGTGTCGTCGTCCCACGTGTAGCGCACCCGCTCGTCGAGCTGCACCCGGTAGTCGTACACCGGCCGCAGGTCCGTCCAGCCGTAGGCGTCGAGCACCGCGCGGTCCATCTCCGCGTGGAGCGCGCGCAACGTCGCGATGTCGGCGCTGCGCTCGTTGGCGTCGTGGAAGCGGTTGTACGTCGCCGTCAGGCCCTCGGGCTTCTTCGTCCCGATCGTGCGCTTCATCACCGCCGCCCGGTGCGCGTCGTAGCGCCGCCCGATGTCCTCCAGCGCCGCGCTCTGCTCCCACCCTTGCGGGAAGGGGAACGTCTCGAAGCAGTCCGATGGCGTGTACTGGAGGTCATCCTTCATCGTCGTCGAGAAGAAGCGCGCCCACGTCTCATGCACGTGCGACTGGAGCACCGTAAAGAACCTGTCGCTGTCGTCATTGAAGACGACGATCTTTTCACTGTATACCCAGCCGGTTGGGAGGAACACGAACGCGAATGTCTGACTGACACGAGCGATCACGAGCGCGCGGGATTTGTCGTGAATCGCACGATAGAGATCCGCTCGGCTCCGCTCGAAAAGCCACCAGGGTGCGGTGGAATGATGACCCCGCAAGCCTTTCACCTTCGACTCGATGATCGACATGAGGTCAGGCCACGCGCGGGCCTGATCCTCACTCATCTCGCCGAAGTTGATGGCGTAGCGATGGGGCAACTGCTCCGGGTCATCGTTGAGCTCCTCACCGCCGAGAAAAGGAAAGATACGTTCCTGATTGCGCTGGTCCTTTTCGATCAACGCTCGCATCTCCGCGAGACTGCTCACGGCATCGCGTTTCTTCTCGCGGTCATCGAATGTGAAGCCCTTTCCAAGGATATAGCTTCCGATGAAGCTCCGGTTTGCATTCTCGGGAATCGTCGCGGGATCTTCGCTTCCGCCGCGGTGAAACAGGAACGCGGTGATCTGCGGCACCTCTCGTTCGTCGAGACGTCTTGTGCCCGACCATGTCCCACGAACGATGTGGACGACGACCACGACGACCTTCGCGAGGCCCGGCCATTTATAGCGCCTGCGGGCCTCGTAGATCGTGCCGCCGTTCGCGCAGATCCAGCGAAGTCCTGTCGCGCGGGTGTCACCCTGGTAGAGCGTATTCGTGGCGATCAGGCCAAGTGCACCGCCGTCTCGTAGGTAGCCAAACGCGCGGCGGAAGAAGTGCGCGACGAGGTCGGCGTTACCGTGGCTCTCCTCGTGAAGCTGCTTGAGCCAGTCGATGTAGCCCGCAGCGTTTCCCTGGATAAGGTTGTTCTTGCCTGCATACGGCGGGTTCCCCACGAAGGCATCGAAGCCCCCGCGTGAGCCGTCGAACACCTCGGGAAACTCCAGCGGCCAGTGGAAAGGCACGATCCCCCGCTCCCCGAGCACCCGCCGCACTTCGCTCCGCAGCGCCTCGCCCGTCCCCGCCTTCGTGAGCCACTGCGTGATCGCCCCGTGCTGGCCCGCGATCCACTTCGCCCGGTCTTTGTCGGTCTTCTGTGAGAAGAACCCCGCGACGACCACATCCCCCACGGTGCGCGCTTCGAGCAGCGCGTCCTGCGCCTCGCGCCAGAGCAGGCGCTGCCCTTCGTTGTCCGGCGGGTCGCCATCGCCCGCCACGTGGATCTCCCGCCGAAGCTCGCGCACCCGAGCGAGCGTGTCGTTCACGGTCTTGCGCACGAGGTCGAGCTGCGCGCCCTTGCGGGTGTCGAGCGACACGCTGGCGATCTGGTCGAGCGACAGCCCCACGAGCGAGTCGCCGTGGCGCAGGCAGTGATCGACGAACGTGAACGCATGGTCGCGCGCGAAGGTCTCCAGCCAGAGCGAGAGCCGCGCGAGGTCGACCGCGAGCGGGTTTCGATCGACGCCGTAAAGGCAGCGCTGGGCCACTCGGCGGCGCGCGTGCAGGTGCGGGTCTTCGTCGGGCGGAATCGGCGGCATCGCGTCGTGGTGCTTCCACGCCGCTTCGAGGCGCGTGGCGAGCTGGCGGCACACCTCCACGAGGAAGGCCCCGGAGCCCATCGCCGGGTCGCACACCCGCAGCGCGAGGATGGCCTCGGGCGTGGGGTGCTCGCCCATCGCCGCGAGCACGGGCGCGAGGGTGCGCTCGACGATGGGCTGCGTGAGCGAGCGCGGGGTGTAGTGC
This sequence comes from uncultured delta proteobacterium, assembly GCA_903860995.1. Taxonomy (GTDB): domain Bacteria; phylum Myxococcota_A; class Polyangia; order Polyangiales; genus SCUS01. The sequence goes on from CAIOSS010000259.1 coordinate 4,893, forward strand.
GAACCCGAGCGGCGACGCTCCTCGCCGGGCTGGAGGTACATCCACCCGCGCTCGATGGCCGTCGTGTTCTTGAAGGTCTTCTGCTGCGAGAGAATGGCGGCGACGTCGTCTTCGTGCGCGGCCTTCTCCATGGCCTTGGCGGTTCCGTCGGAGAGCTTGAGCCCGAGGTCGTCGGTGAGGTGCTTGATGAACTCCTTGCGCGCGAGGTCGGCGAAGCGCTGGAGGTCGACCACCACGTCGAGGGC
>CAIOSS010000260.1 GCA_903860995.1 uncultured delta proteobacterium
GAACCAGGTCTGCCCGGTCTGCGTGAAGGGCCACGCCGGCCGCTCGAAGTCCACCTCCGTCGCCGCGTCGGCGCCCCCGTCGCGCGAGGCGCCCGCGGCGAGCACCTCCGCGGTGTAGCGCCCCGCCAGCCGTCCCAGCGTCGGGGTGCCGGAGAGGTCGGTGAGCTCCGCGATCACGCCGCGCTCGGGCATGCCCAGCACCGCCCGCGCGCCGTCGCCGCTGAGGCCCGCGACGGAGGTGGGCGGCAGGAACGACGCCGCGAGCCCGTCGGCCGTCGCGCCCGGCGGCGCCGTGCCGTCGCCGAGCACCACCCGCGCGCGCCCGAGGTCGACGCGGTACACCCGACCCTCGGCGGAGCCCGCGAGCAGGAGCGTGGCGTCGTCGTTGACCAGCGCGAGCCCCGAGGGCTGCCCCGCGCGCAGCCCGGCGGAGTCTTCGTCGGGCCGGGGGATGGCCCCCGGCGCCTGCGCGACGCCCACCCGGGGAGGTCCGCCCATGGCGGTGTTCTCGACGCGCAGCACGCGCTGGCCCTGGGTGTCGCTCACGTAGAGCACGCCGCGGTCGGCGCTCATCGCGATGCCCCCGATGCGCCCGATGGCGGTGCCCCCCGCGGCGGCGGGCTGGCCGCACCCCGCGCGCGAGCCCAGCACGACGCGCGCGGTCGTCAGCGCGGGCGCCACCACCTGGAACACCGCGCAGTGGCTCGCGTCGACGAAGTAGATCGACCCGTCGACGCCGTAGCGTACGTCGGTGACCCGCCCGAGGCGCAGCGCGGCGCGCGTCACGAAGCCCGTCGTCGAGCCGCCGAGGGGGTCGCCGGCGAGGTCGCAGGTCGAGCCCGCGAAGGTCTCCACGACGCGCGTCGGGTCGCTGCGGCGGAAGCGCCGGATGCGGCAGTTGTCGCGGTCGGAGAAGTAGACGTAGGTAGTGTCCACGTCGACCCCCATGGGGAAGGCCAGCGCCGTGCGGGTGCCCGCCATGCCGTCGCCGTTGAAGCCCGGGCACGACCCGCCGCACACCTGGCCCACGGCGGTGGTCGGCGACCCGACGCCGCCGTCGGGGTCGAGGGCGAGCACGTGGAGGCGGTTGTCGCCCGCGACGAAGAGCTCGCGCGTGTCCGGCGCGTAGGCCAGCCCGAAGGGACCCGCCGGGACGGACAGCCCCGGGGACATCGGCTCCAGGCGCCCGTCGCGGAGGCGCAGCACCTGGTGCGACTCGCGGTCGGCGAGCAGCACGGTGCCGCCCGGCAGCACCACCATCGAGGCGATGGCGCTGAGCGCGGTCGAGCGCGCCAGGCCGCCCACGATCGAGCTGCCCGCGACGCCGGTGCCCGCGAGCCGGGCGGGGTCGAGGGGCGACACGCCGAGGTCGTAGGTCATCACCCGGGCGCCGCCGGGGTCGCTCACGTACAGCCGGTCGGGCGTGAGGGCGAGCGCGCCGGGCGCCACGAGCCGGGGCTCGTCGGGGCTCCAGCGGTGGCCCGTCACGGGCTCGATGCACGGCACGCCCATCGCCAGGGTGGGGCCGCAGCTCGGGGGCACGTCCGCGGGCACGTCCGCGGGCACGTCGGGCCCGAGGTCCGACGCGGCGTCGACCCGGGCGTCGGCGGCGTCGGCGGCGTCGGTGGCGGCGTCCCGCGGCGCGTCGGTGACGGCGGCGTCCATCGCGGCGTCGAGGCGGGGCGCGACGTCGGCGGCGACGTCGGCGGGGCGGTCGACGGCGAGGTCGGTCCCGGGGCCGCGGTCGCTGGTACCATCCCGGGTAAGAACATCGACGGCCGCGTCGCGGCGGGTGAGCAGCGCGGGGTCGTAGACGTTGCAACCGACCGAGGCGAGGGCGGGGAGGACGAGCGCGAGCGGGACCCGTGGCTTCACACCGCGGGACGATGCCACTAGCGACGGCGCGCTGTCACGGCGCGGGCGGCGCCGGGCTGCGCATCGCCTCGGAGATGGGGGCGATCCAGGGCTGACCCGCGCGGGAGATGGGGGCGACCCGGCAGCCGCCGCCCGCGAGCGGGATGATGTCCGCGGCGATCCAGAGGTCGCTGGCCTCGGGGCCCGCGCGGGACGTGACGGTGACGGGCCCGAGGCGCGCGACAGGCGTCGGGCCGTTGCAGTAGATGGTGAGCGTGGCGGCCTGGGGGCCCGCGCCGTCGCTGGCGTAGTAGTGCACCCCGACGCGGTAGTACGGCGCGCTCGGGCGGAGGACGTTGATGTTCTCCGGGCCGTGGCCGGTGACGTCGTCGATGTCGAGGCGGGGGTCGTCGTCGGTGGTGGCGTCGCCCCAGCGCAGCCCGTCGCCGGTGCAGTTGGCGAAGTAGCAGTCGGACTCGCTGCGGTTGCCGCCGCTGCCCCAGACGGAGCTCGCGCCGCCGCGGAGGAGGTGCAGGTCGACGTCGCTGTCGTCGCAGGCCGCGCCGGCGTTGGTGGGGCACGAGCGGCCCGGCGGGTCCCACGACATCTCGACGCGCAGGCCCTCGCGGGGCACCGCGTGGACGACGGTGACGCACTCGTCGCCCGCGCCGTTGTCGTCGACGACGCGGAAGCGAAGCCGGTGGTCGCCGGCGATGTCGGGGGTGAAGCGGGTGGTCGCGGCGTTGGTGGGCTCCGGTGGTCGCCGCGCGCTGCCCGCGGGGGCGCCCTCGACGGACCAGGCCACGCTGCGGAGGGGGCGGTCGCCCGCGGAGCGGCCCACCAGGGTGACGGTCTGCAAGGGCGCGACGGTGAGCTCCGCGGGGCACGTGGCGACGGGGCCGGCCGCGCGGATCTGCACGGTGAGCTCGCAGGAGAGCTCCGTGGCGTCGCCCGCGTCGCCCGCGTCGCGGTCGGCCGGGGCGTCGGCGGAGACCCGCACGGTGTACGCGCCCTCGCGGTCGGCGCGGAAGGTCGCGCGCTCGCCGCCGTCGCTCTGCACCGTCGCGGTGGAGCCCGGTGGGGAGGCCACCACGGTCCAGCGGGCGCGGCCGCGGAGGGCGCGGGGGACGCCCGCGACGAGGGCGAGGTCGCGGTTCGGGCGACCCGTGACGAGGGCGTCGGAGCAGTACAGCGAGGCGGACTCGTAGGCCTGGTCGCTGAGGGCCGTGCGGGCGCCGCAGGCGGTGGTCGCGGCGAGCAGCGCGACGAGCGCGGCCCGCCCGGTCACACCTCGTGGACCTCGACCACGATGGCGGTGATGTTGTCCTTGCCGCCGCGCGTGTTGGCGATGTCGATGAGCCGCTGGCAGACCTGGTCGACGGGCAGCGACAGGATCGGGAGTATCTCGTCGGGCTCCTCGACGTACCCGTGGAGGCCGTCACTACATAGGAGGAATCGGTCGCCGGGGACGGTCTCGACGACCCGGGTGTCGACCTCGACGTACTCGTGGCTGCCGACCGCGCGGGTGATCACGTTGCGGTGCGGCGCGTAGCGGGCTTCCTCGGGCGTGAGCATGCCTTCGCGGATCTGCGCGGCGATGAGGGTGTGGTCGTCGGTGATCTGCGCGATCTGGCCGTCGCGGGCGAGGTAGATGCGGCTGTCGCCGACCTGGCCGATGACGGCGACGCGCCCGAGGAGCATGAGCACCGAGGTGGTGGTGCCCATGCCGGCCTTGGTCTCGTCGAACTCGGCCATGGAGTGGATGAGGTAGGTGGCGGCCTGGATGGCGCCGCGGAGGATCTGCTCGGCGACGTTCTGCTGGTCGACGTCGTAGGGGTCGGTGACGAGGGACTCGACCTTCGGCCGCTCGCGCCGCACCCACCCGCGGATGTTGTAGACGGCCTCTTCGCTGGCGACCTCGCCCGCGGCGTGACCGCCGAGGCCGTCGGCGACCACGTAGAGGCCGAGGCTGTCGTCGATGATGAAGGCGTCTTCGTTGTGCTTGCGCACGCGGCCGACGTCGCTCTGTCCGAAGGAGGTATATCGGGGCATCGGGTGTCTGCCGGCGACTCTAACAGAGAGGCGCGGCGTGCTGAACACTCCCGACGCACCTTCGACGATGCCCGTGCGACGGCATGGACCGGGCGCGACGAGGTGAGGTAAGGTCTCGGTGCCGTAGGACATGACGCAACCCGATCAAATCGTCGAAGTGAACCTGTCGCGAGCCGCGCTCCGCGATGGCTTTCGCGAGGCGGCCGAGGAGGGGGCCCTGGTGATCCCCGGGCAGTACGACCTCGCGCTGGGGGCCTCGGTCAACCTTCGCATCGGGCTGGAGGGGCAGCATTGTGGGGTGTTCCTGGAGGCGCTGGTGCAGTCGCGGCGCCCGGCGACGGCGGGGTCGCGCGGGGGCCTCGGGGTGCGCTTCCTGCGGTCGTCGGTCGAGTCGGGGGTCTTCATGGCGCAGTGGGCCCTCGGGCAGCGTGAGCCCAGCGGGCGGTACGACTGGCGCTACCCCGTCGAGCTCCCGGTGATCCTGGTGTCGGCCCCGCGGGGTAGCACCCGTATCTATCCGTGCACCCTTGTCGACGCGTCGCTCGGCGGCGCGCGCGCGTCGCTCAGCCACCGCATCGAGCCCGACTCGGAGTTGCGCTGCGAGTGGAGGAGCGAGTTCGGCAGCGGCGCCGTCACGAGCCGCGTCGTGTGGAACTCCAACGGTCGCCTCGGGTTGAAGCACCTCTTCGGCAAGCCCGAAGAGCGCGTCGCGTGGGAGCAGATGCTGGCCAGGGTGCGCGCGAACCTGCGCGCGCGGGTGGTGATCGCCTCGCCCGACGGCAGCCGGATGTCCTCCGGGGGTATCCTCGCGGTGGGGCGCGAGCGCGGGTTC
>CAIOSS010000261.1 GCA_903860995.1 uncultured delta proteobacterium
CCGTCGATGGAGAAGGCCAGCGCTTCGGGTCGCAGCCGCTGCCCGCCGCACCGCCGACACGGCACGGTCTCCTCCCAGCGCAGGTCGGCCACGGCCTCGTCGGCGTCGTCCCGGGCCTTCGCGGCCGTCGTCCGCGCCGACGCGTCGAGCAGGCCCGGCGAGTCGTCGTCGCCGAGCAGCACCCACTCCCGCGACTCGGGCGGGAGCTCGTCCCACGGGCGTTCGAGGTCGACGCCGGCCGCCACCGCGAGGGCGCTCCACGCCTCGGGGACCTTCTTCCCGAGCAGCGCCGCCAGCGCCCCGGCGCGGATCGACCTCGTCCGATCGATGGCGACCTCGCTCTCGCGTGACAGCCGCAGGGTCCCGAGGCCGCGGCACTCGGGGCACGCGCCCTTCACGCTGTTGAAGGAGAAGAGCGCGGGCTCGGGCGACGGGAGCGCCATCCCGCACGCGACGCACACGAAGCGGTCGCTCCGAAGCCAGGGGGAGCCCTCCACGGGCACCAGGCGCACGACGCCGCCGGCGTGGCGCATCGCGAGCTCGACCGCCTCCTGGATGCGGCTGCGCGCCCCGTCCTTCACGACCACGCGATCGATGACCAGGTCGATGTCGTGCGGCCGCGCCGGGTCGAGCGTCACGTCGTCGCCGAGGTCGTGGTCGACGCCGTCGACCCGCGCGCGCACGAAGCCCTCCTTGCGCCAGGCGAGCCACGACGCGCGGTGATCGCCCGACGCGCCGCGTACGACCGGGGCGTGGACGCTCAGGCGCCTCCCCTCCCCCAGGGCCATCACCTCGGCGACGATCTCCGCGGGGTGGGTCGCGCGCACCTCCGCGCCGCAGTCGGGGCAGCGAGCCCGCCCGACGCGCGCCATCAGGAGCCGGAGGTGATCGTCGATCTCCGTGATGGTCCCCACGGTGGCTCGGGCGGTGGCGGGGGGCGGCGCCTGGGCAACCGCGACGGTGGGCGTGAGGCCGTCGATGGCGTCGACCGGCGGCCGCGGGAGGCGACCCACGGACCGTCGCGCGGCGACCCCGAGGGCCTCGATGTACCGGCGTTGCCCTTCTGCGTGGAGGGTAGAGAAGGCCAGCGAGCTCTTGCCCGAGCCCGACGGCCCGGTGATGACCACCAGCGCGTCGCGGGGGATCTCGACCGTGATGTCCTGGAGGTTGTGCGTGCGCGCCCCGCGGACGGTGATCGACGCCATGGCCGCGCTCAGCCCCGCGGGGATCGCCGACGGGCGAGCGCGATCGCCAGCTCGATCGCCGCGGTCATGCCGCCGGGGTCGGCGACGCCGCGGCCCGCGATGTCGGCCCCGGTGCCGTGATCGACGCTGGTGCGGATGATCGGCAGGCCCAGCGTGACATTCACCGCGTCGCCGAAGTCCAGCAGCTTCGAAGCGATGGTCGCCTGGTCGTGGAACATCGCCACCACGGCGTCGAAGCGGCCCTCCTTCGCGTTGCGGTAGGCCGACTCGGCGCCCATGGGCCCGACCAGTTCCACGCCGTCCCCGAGGGCGGTGCGGGCGGCCTCGATCGCGGGGGCGATGACGTCGAGCTCCTCGCGCCCGATGAGCCCGTGCTCCCCGGCGTGAGGATTGAGCCCGCAGACCACGACGCGGGGCGACGGGATGCCGAAGGAGGTCATCAGTGCGTGGGCGGTGACGAGCACCGTCTCCCGGACGGCGTCGCGGGTGAGCTCGGCGGACAGGCGCGAGATGGGTCGATGCGTGGTGACCAGCGATGTGCGCAGGCGCGGACCGGCGAACATCATCACCACCCGCGCCACGCCGCAGCGCGCCGCGAGGTGCTCGGTGTGCCCGAGGAAGGGCGTCCCGGCGCGGGTGACCGCGGCCTTGTCGATGGGCCCGGTGACCAGGGCGTCGGCGGCGCCCGCGAGCACCAGGTCAAGCGCGGCGTCGAGGGCAACGAGCTGCGCCCGCCCCGCGGCCAGGGAGGATGGGCCGGGCCGACGATCGTCCGCCGAGATCTGCGAGGTGGGCACGAGTCGCACGCGGGCGAGCGCCTCCCAGCGCACGCCCCGGAGCGCGGCCCCGTCGGCCAGGGCGCCCTCGTCGCCGTGCACCACGAAGGCCACGTCAGGGTGTCGCGCGCAGGCCGCGCCGAGGGCCGCCGCGGTCACCTCGGGGCCGATGCCGCAGGGGCAGCCGACGGAGACGCTCAGGGTGATCGGGCTCATCGCCGGGGGTCCTTGTCCATGGCATCGAGGCGGTAGCCCACGCCGCGCACGGTGTCGATGTTGACGGCCTCACCGAGCTTCTGGCGCAGCTTGCGGATGTGGACGTCGACGGTGCGGGTCTCGACCGAGCGGAGGCCCCAGACGTCGCGCAGTAGCACGTCGCGCGAGACCGCACGCCCGCGGAAGCGCGTGAGGTACGCGAGCAGGGCGAACTCCTGCGGCGAGAGGGGGACCCGCTCGCCACCGAGGTCGACCGCGCGCGCGCCGAGGTCGACGCTCATCGCCCCCACCTCGATGCGCAGGTCGTTGGGCGCTTCGCGCCGGCGCCACTCCAGCACCCGCAGTCGGAGGTACAACTCCGGCGGGACGTACGGCTGGAGGGTGAGGTCGTCGAAGGGCCAGCCGGGGTCGACCCGCAGCACCTGCTCGCTGCGGACGGCGAGAAGCACCGAGGCCGCGCCCACGCGGCGCAGTCGGAAGAGCAGGGCTCGCATCGGGTCGACGTCCGCGCCGCACTCGACCAGCACGGCGTCACCGTCGTGCGCGATCTCGACGGGGTCATCGGTCGGGGCGTGCTCCACGGGACGACACCCGAGGTCGCGAAGAATCTCCAACGCCTCCGCGGGCTGTGCTTGACTGACCAGCGCGATCCGCACGCGCGCAGGGTACTGTGCTCTGCCTTGACGCGGCGAGCGGCGTTCTGTTACTCCCCGAAAACAGCTGTCCGGAAGGCCAATTCCACCATGCGATGGGTCGTCGAGCTCCCCGCGCCATCCGGCGGCACTGCCGCCACAGTTACCGTCGAATCAGACTCCTGGGCTGGCGCGCTGAGTAGCGCCCGAGGTGGTGTCTCGATCCGGAAGTTCCGCTGCGAGTTCGAGAACGAGGGCGTCGTTCGCGTCAACGACCTCGAGGCCAACGAGCGGTACACGGTGCGGCCCTACCGCGCGTCCCTCGTCCCCGCGGGCGACGCGCCCGGCACCGATGCAACCGAGCCAGTGCTCCGCGGCGTAACCATCCCCCCGGCCGCGAGCGGTCGCCCGTCCCGCGGGCCCACCCCGGCCGGCGACACAAGATCCTTCTCCGTGGCTCCGCCGCCCGGCACCTCCGTGGCAATGCCGCCGCGGAGCAGCGCTCCTCCGACGCCCGCCTCCTCCGCAGACCCGGTGCCGGACATCGACGTCCCCTCCGCGTTGTCAGGTACGGTGGTCACCTCGTCCGTTCCGGCCGTCGCCGCGGCCGAGAAGCCCGCTGAGGCACCGGCCTCCGGCGTCGTGACGGAGCGACCCGCGGAGCCTCCGCCTCCTCTCGTCGTCGCAGAGAAGCCCGCCGAGCCCACGCCTCCGGCCGTCGTCGCAGAGAAGCCCGGCGCCGAGCCGCCTTCCGAGGGGGCAGAGCCCGCGGCGTCGGGCGAAAAGCCCGCCGCTCCGCTCGACCTCGGTGCGACCGTCGTCGACCTGCCCATTTTCGTTGCGCCGACCCCGACTCCGACCCCGGCGCCCGAGCCCGCTCCGTCTCCCGCTCCCCCTGTGATCCATGAGGTCGTCGAGCAACCCACAGCCAACGGTAGTCACGAGGCCGCGCTGGTCTCCTCCTCGCTGCTCTTCGAGCGCGATCAGGACCCGAGCGCGACGAACCCGCTCACCTACCGCGAGCGGGTGTTCACCGTGGCGTCGGGCACCTCCATCGCCCAGGCCGAGGCGCTCGCACGGCACTCGCTCACCACGCTGAAGCGCTCGCTCGCGACACGTCCCCGCGGTCGCTACGTCACCGTCGCAGTGTTCGACCACGTGTTTTCGCACCGTCCTTCGGAGTCGCCGCTGGTGGTGCTCCGCTGGAAGGACTGGCGCAGCGACGTCCCCGAGTTGCAGGTGCGGCCTGCGCTGCCCCCTGTCGCGCCCGCGGCCCCGGTGACCGCACCCGTCCCGAACGGAGCGGTCGCCGAGGAGGTAGCCGCACGAGAGCCCGCGACCGACGTCGCCGCCGCACCTTCGATCGCGGCGGCCGAC
>CAIOSS010000262.1 GCA_903860995.1 uncultured delta proteobacterium
CAGCTTCAATGGAGACGCACCCTTGCGAGTGCGTGATGCCGCGTGCCGCAGAGCGCACGGGCCATCGTGCTCCAGCTTCAATGGAGACGCACCCTTGCGAGTGCGTGATGCTCCCATGTCCGTTGCCGCGTTTCTTGCGGCTCGTTCTGCGCTTCAATGGAGACGCACCCTTGCGAGTGCGTGATGCAGGTGTCGAGCGCGGTTACCTGCAACCTGCGCCTGCTTCAATGGAGACGCACCCTTGCGAGTGCGTGATGATCGCGCCGCTGGGCCACGTCAGCCGGCGCTTCGACGGCTCCGCTTCAATGGAGACGCACCCTTGCGAGTGCGTGATGAGGTCGGCGGGCGGGTGCTTGCGGCCGACGAGAGTCTGGCTTCAATGGAGACGCACCCTTGCGAGTGCGTGATGGCCCACATGGCGCCAGCGTCGCCGCCCCACCCATGCGCTTCAATGGAGACGCACCCTTGCGAGTGCGTGATGGGACCCCCCGAAAACTACAGTAACTTCATGGGGATGGCAAGGCCCCTGCGAGCGGCCCCTCCGAGGGTGCCTCCGTGCAGGTCTGTCCCAGTCCCGGAATCGAACGTAACCTGTTGATTTTCAAAGACCGCGAGCGATGGCCGTAAATTCTGGCGCACCGCCCCGCTCGCAACATGCGGCGCAGAGTCAGAAAGGCGTTACACGATCCGGACACGAACCAGTGCCGCGTAAGGACGTCCAACGGCGTCGATCCGCTCGGCGCCTGTCCCGTCCGCGGGACCCAGTTCGACAAAGAGAACCTGATCTTCGGCGTGGTTGAGATGGGGATGCAGCGCAGCCCGGAGAGCCACGAGCTCGCGCGCGGTAAGGTCGCACTGAAACAGCGAGAACTGCAGCCGATCGCCGAAATTCATCAGAGTCCGATGGACCCGCGAACGCCGCTTGTCGTCGGAGATGTCGTAACTGACGATGAATCGTGATCGGGCCATCGAGCGCCTCCACCTCAGCGGGTCGTGATCGCTGGATATTCCTCGATCGCCCCGCGAAACAGTCGCGCCAACAACTGCGCCGGTACGGTCAGCACCCGCCGCCACGACACCCGATAATCGAACACCGGATGCGTCATGAGTTGGTCCATCCGCCCTTCGTATATGTTCAGGAACGCCTTGCGTCCCCGAGCGTTCAGGGCAACACCGCTCGTTCCGGCCTCGAAAGACCCCGGATCAACCGCGCCGGTGTTGATCGCGGTAATCACCGCAGAATCCACCAGCAGCGGCCGAAACTCCTCCATCAGGTCGAGCGCCAGCGACGGGCGTCCGTGCCGAGGACGATGGTAGATCCCCCAGTACGGGTCGAGGCCTGCGGCGAGCAGCGCTACGGTCAACTCCTTCGCCAACAGCGCGTACCCGAATGACAGCAGGGCATTCACGGGGTCCCTGGGCGGGCGACGATTGCGACCTGCGAAGTCGAATGTGAGTTCGCCGTCATCCGCTCCCGCTCGGGGTCGCACCATCGTCGCGAAGGCGCCGAAGTAGAGGGCCGCGATTCTCCCTTCGGCGCCGAGGAGTTGATCGACCGAGTCCGCCTGATCAATGGCCTCGATCGCACGACGCATCTCGTCCAGTACGGGTGCGCCGGAGGGACCATTGCGACGGAGAAGCGTGCGCTGGTTCTTTCCCTTGGCGGCAAGGCGTCGAGGGCAGTAGGCATGCTGCGCGACCATATCGGCCGTAACGACATCCTCGGCGGCGGCCGCGCTAGCACCGCGGCGACTCTCATGCGTGAACATGCTCGGCTCCCACTCGTGGCTGCGATCGTGCCGTTACACTGCGCGGGATGGCGCGAAGAAATTCCGCTTTCCTGTTGGGTTTACCCGATCAGACCGAAACACCTCGAGCACCCCGCGAGCGGCCCGCTGCACGGCGGTCTCGTTGCGGGAGCGATGCGCAAGGAGCGCCGACACGACCGGCGCGCCCAGGAGCGGCGACCAGATGGGCCACTCGAAGCCTCGCTCGACCAGCGCCACGGCGCTGAGCCCACGCGCCCCTGGAAACGCACACAGCAGTCCCAGACCAAGGTAGGCCAGTGCGTTTGCGACCACCGCCGTATGAGCCACCGCGGCCGCGGGGTCGTTCCATTGATGCGCGAAGTTGCGCTGATCACGCGGGTCCCAGTTGAGGCTGGTCACATTCTCCGTCGCCCCGGTACCCACCAGGAGCGCATCTCGCACCTGCTCCAGTGAACAACGCGTGCTCAAGGCGCGGAAGTCCTTGAGCAGGCACTTCCCGCTCGCCCCGTTGCTGAAGCTGAACGGCGTTGCGATCAACTTGCCGTTGTCGAGGCATCCATCGCTGCCCAGCCCAGCCAACTGCCTTACGATCGACGCATCGCCTTCTGCGGCATCGAGCGCCCGACGCGCGTGCAATCGAAACACCTCGGGGGTCACGCCGATCACGTCTCCGAGATGCGCCGGACCCCATCCAAGCACATTGCTCAGCGCTAGCTCTGCCTCACCGAGACGGTGTTCGACCTCCTTGAGTTCGACTCTAATGGGTGCAATGCGCTCGGAGATGAGTGCCTTCGATTCACTGGACGTGAGGCGTGTCGCCCTACCCTCGGCCTTCGCCGCCGCGCTCGCGTCTTTCAGGGCCTGGCCGAGCTTCTTCGTCTGCGCCTTCAGTTCGGCGACCGCGCGCTGCTCTGCCTTGCTGCCACCTACCACCGTCGCTACGGCGCCCGCTTGCCGGAGGGCATCACTGACGCCCTTCAGCCAATCGTCTTTCGATAGTCCGATTGCGATCCGTGGTGAATATTTCCCGCCGACTCGCACCCACCCCATCGCCGCGTCCGGGCCAAGGTCATCGGTCAAGGCCAGCAGTCCGTACGCTGCGAGTGCGTGCAATGGGTTGGAGCCATCGAGTCCGGGGATGTCTACGATGTTCATGACTGAACCCCCTCTGCCGCCGCCTCGCTGGCGCGATGATCGGCGAGTCGCAAGCACGCCTCCAGATACGAGAGTCCCCACCATCCGTATCGTCGAATCAACCGGAAAAACCTGGTCGGAACCCCCGAATCCAGATGTTCCAGTCCTGTACGACTTGACGCGGCGAGAGTTTCGCCGTCGATTGAAAAGGTGACTTCGAGAGGCCGGACGTCATCGACTACCGGTGCAAAAGGACGACAGAACCCGTGGTGACTCGCGACCAGATGGAGCACGAGGTCCAGGTCGTGCGCGCCCTCGAGCAGGGTCGGAGAAGACTCCGCGAGTCGAACCGACAGTAGTTCGTGCCGCCCTCCCATGGGATAGCCCGCCCGCTCGCGGGCTGCGGCCATCGCAGCAGGATTCGGTGGCAGCCGCGGAGACTTCGCGAGCGCCTCGCCACGCATCGCCTGGAGCCAGTCGCCATCACGCAACCACGACTGAAATCGAGGGTCCGCCTTTCCGAGATCATGGATCCAACCCGCCAGCGCGAGGTCTTCGATGAGTTCTTTGGAGAGACCCAGGGCGCGAGCGTACTCGCCCGCGAGAGTGCGGACGTCGCCAAGGTGTCGGGTGAGCCCGACCTCCACCGGAGCGCGCGATGAACTCTCGTCTTCGTCCGAGAAGTCCCGAGCCTGCGTAGCCCACCCCGCTCTCCCGACGACGACGACACCCCGCCCGCCGGGGTGCGCCACGATCCGCTTGCGCGGATCGAGACGTAACGCCGCGGAAATGTCTCCGAGGGCACCGGATACGCCTGCAAGGACGCGGAGCGCCTCGGCGACGAGGTCTTCGATATCGTCAGGCACCTCCGAGGTATTCCGCGCCGCGAGTGCGAATGCGAG
>CAIOSS010000263.1 GCA_903860995.1 uncultured delta proteobacterium
CGAGCGCGAGGCCGACTTCTTCGGCGCCATGGACGGCGCCAGCAAGTTCGTCCACGGCGACGCCATCGCGGGCCTGCTCATCACGGCCATCAACCTCGTCGGCGGCCTCATCATGGGCCTCTCGTCGGGCATGGACCTCGCGCAGGCCGGCGAGACCTTCTCCGTCTTGAGCGTGGGCGACGCGCTCTCCACGCAGATCCCCGCGCTGCTCATCTCCGCCGCGGCGGGCATCGTGGTGACCCGCAGCGCCACCCGCGAGCCGATTGGCCGGGCCTTCAGCGACCAGCTCCTCGGGCGCCCGCGCCCGGTGCTCATGACCGCCGGAATCATGACGGTCCTGGCGCTGGTCCCTGGAATGCCGGCGTTTCCGTGTCTCCTGATGGCGGGCGGGCTGATCCTGGCGTCGCGCTCCCGCACCCGGAAGGCCCAGGCCGCCGACGCCCTGACGGCCGGTGCCGCCGATGCCGACCGCAGGCGCTCTCCCTCCGAGGAGGTCGACTCGGCCCTCGGGCTGGAGACCCTCACCCTCGAGGTGGGCTACGAGCTCGTCGGGGTGGTGGACACCGCCCGCGGCGGCACCCTCCTCGACCGCGTGGCCGCCCTGCGGCAGCAGCTCGCCCGCGACCTCGGGCTGGTCATGCCGCCGGTGCACGTCGGCGACAACCTGTCGCTCCAGCCGGGCGGGTACCGGGTGCTCATCCTGGGCAACGAGATCGGCCGCGGGCTCTGCCGCGCGGGCCGGCTGCTCGCGGTCGACCCCAGCGGGATGTCCCCCGCCCTCGACGGCGAGCGCACCACCGACCCGACCTTCAACATGCCCGCGTGGTGGATCGCCCAGCGCGACAAGGAGCTCGCCGAGGCCCTCGGGTACACGGTGGTCGACCACGCGACGATCCTGGCGACGCACCTCGGGGAGCTGCTGCGCACCCACGCCCACCGGCTGCTCGGGCGTCAGGAGGTGCAGCACCTGCTGGAGGTGCTCGCGCGCACGGCGCCGAAGCTGGTCGACGACGTGGTGCCGGGGCTCATCCCCCTGGGCGACCTGCTGCGGGTGCTGCGCAACATGGTGCGGGAGTCGGTCTCCATCCGGGACATGCGCACCATCCTGGAGTCCCTGGCGGAGTTCACCGCGCAGACCAAGGACGTCGAGCAGCTGACGGAGATGGTGCGCGAGCGCCTGGCGCCGCAGATCACGTCGCGCTTCAAGGGGGGCGACAGCAGCGTCGCCGCCATGACACTCGACCCGGCCCTCGAGGACATCCTCCGGCGCTCGCTCCGGGACATCGCGGCGGGAACGGGCGGCGCCCTCGACCCAGCCCTCCTTCGATCGGTGGTCGCCTCGGCCGAGCGCGCCATGGGGACCTTCAACGCCCAACAGGTGACGCCCCTGCTCGTGGCGCCGCCCGACCTGCGCCGCTACGTCCGGGCCATCTTCGAGTGGAAGCTCCCGCAGCTGGCCATCGTGTCCTTTCGCGAGATCGAGCCCAGCGCGCCCCTCCGGGTGATCGAGCGTCTCGGCCCGTCCCATGCACTGGAAGCGCGCTGAGGTTGTGAGCGAGATGATGAGACGCCAGGTCTTCCGCGGGCGCACGCTGGGTCAGGCCCGCCAGGCGGCCGAGCAGGTGTTCGGCAGCGGCGCC
>CAIOSS010000264.1 GCA_903860995.1 uncultured delta proteobacterium
CGCCGCGGACTCGCCGGCGCGCACCCTCACCTGCGCCACCCACGGCTGCATTCCGGGGCTCAGCACCTCCACGCGGTGCGTGCCCTCAACCACGGACACCGGGCTGGCCAGCGAGACCGCGCGCTGGGAGCGTCCGTCGAGCACCACCGCGGTGGCTGAGGCGTCGCCCTCGACCCCGACGCGGATGGTCTGGCCGACGGTCTGGCGCGCGAGGGCCGCGCGACGGATCTCGTCGAGGCGCTCGAGCTCCGTGATGTGCCGCTCGACCTCCGTGCGGTCGGGCGGGTCGACCTTGTCGCGGAGGTAGCGCCGGAGGTCGTCGACCGCGCCCCGGTAGTCGAGGAGCATCTCCCGCGCGCGGGCCATGTTGAACCAGAGCTCTGGCGTCGGCACCGCGGCGTTTGCCAGCTCGAACTCGTGGATCGCCGCGCTGTAGTCCCGCTGGCGGAACTGCTGCAGCCCCGCGGCGATGTGCCGCTGCGCCTCGTCGACGCGCGACCCGGCGGGCGTGTCGCTCGGCGCCGCGGTCTGCGCGACGGCGGCGCGACCAGCGATCGAGAGCGCCACGAGGACCACCAGTGCCGACGTAGCGGGGCGCGCCATCAAATGCCGCGCAGGAGGTTGCGAAGCCAGACGATCTTCCATGAGCCCGCGAAGCCCGCCATCAGCCAAGGGTCGCGCTCCATGAGCCGGCGGGTGATCCACCCGGCGCGGTTGTAGTCCGAGCCGCCCGTCAGCATCACGACGCTGCCGCCCCGCGGGTCGGCCACGACGTCCCAGCGGTGCGTCGCGTCGACGTAGTCGCCGGAGAGGCCCTCGTGCCAGGCGACGTTGTCCCCGAAGCGCGCGCGCTGCTCGCCCTCCAGGCGGCTAAGCGGGTTCTCGACCACGCTCCGGAAGCGCACCGAACCCTCCGGGTCGCCTGCGCCGCCGGGGAGCACCTCGACCTCGCGCATCGAGCCCCACACCCGGGTGTACGAGGCGACGTCCCGCAGCCGGGTCATGACCGCGGCGGGCTCGGCGGGCGTCCACGCGGCGACGGTCACCTGCCGCACGGCCCCCTCTTCGGTGAGCAGCAACGACAGCACGGTGCCCTCGTGGGCCAGCCCGACCCAGTCGCCTGGCGGCGGCGGCGCGAGCTCCCCCGGGGCCACGCTCCCGGTCGCCGGCCGCATGGGCACCTGGCGACCGCCCAGGATCTCCGCGCGCCGCACCGCGCCCAGGGCGAGCACGGTGTCCGTCGCGATGTTCATCCCCGCGATGGCCGAGGGCGAGCGCCGCGCCACCTGCCGCAGCAGCCAGTGCCCCTCGGAGGGGTCGCCCCAGGTGGTCAGGGCCACCACGCTGCGGACGTCGCCGTCGGGGAAGAGGTCCCACCGCGACCCGCCGGGGCCCGTCTCGGACTGGGTGACCACCACGTCGACGCGCCGCTCGCTGGTCTCGCGCATCTCGCAGAGGGCGTGCACGTTGAAGAGCGGCGCGGCCACCTCGAAGCGGAAGGCCATGCGCGACGCGTGCTGCGAGAGGATCTCCACGCTCCGCAGGATGGGCATGAAGGTCGGGTACTCAGCCGGGGAGGTGATCACCTGGTGCACGCGCCCGGCGGCCACGTTGGCCAGGGTGACGAGCGTGATGCGCGCGTCGGGGCCGGCGTCAGCGTCGCGCACGATGAACGCCGGGCCGCGCGAGAGCAGCGGTCGGAGCGCAGCGAGCACCGCACCGGTCGGGGCCTGGAGCAGCCGCACCGGGGCGCCGTCGGGGCGGGGCGCCGGGGCCGCGGGGCCCTC
>CAIOSS010000265.1 GCA_903860995.1 uncultured delta proteobacterium
CCGCGCTGGTAAGGGTCGCGCCGGTGAGGGTCGCGCCGGTGAGGGTCGCGCCGGTGAGGGTCGCGCCGGTGAGGGTCGCGCCGGTGAGGGTCGCGCCGGTGAGGGTCGCGTCGTTGAGGTATGCGAAGGCGAGGGTCGCGCGGGTGAGGTTCGCGCGGGTGAGGTTCGCGGAGGCGAGGATCGCGCGGGTGAGGTTGGCACGGGTGAGGTTCGCGGAGGCGAGGTTCGCGGCGGCGAGGTTCGCGGAGGCGAGGTTCGCGCCGCTGAGTTGCTTGTCGCCCGACTTCGCCCTGCTTAGGTCCGACGCACAAGCGCTCATCAGTACAGCGGCCAGGATCAGCACGACGCGTCGGTTCATGCCGTGGATGCTACCCCGACGCCAGCGAGCTCTCCAGCGGCCACGCCAGGAGATCTCAAAGCCCCACCAGCCACCGCGATCAATCGGGTAATTGGCAATCTGTAGACCCGAGTGAATCCGTGCCGACGACGGTGCCCCGTTGGTCCTCCTATCGGCTCGAACTCACCCCCTATCGCAACGCCAAGATGCCCATCGTGCAACGCGCCGCACTCGACCGCGGGCGCGTCATGCAGCGTGCGCGCTCGGTGGCGCAGCGGCCGGGACTTCTCGCGGAACTCGAAGCCCGATATGAGGGCCTCGCGTAGCTTCCGAGCGTGCCGTTGATTTTTTCGATCAAGGCACATCCTACGCACAACGAACACCGACGCCGAAATCCCCCGCCGTTGGCAAGTACGCGTACCGCCGCGAGGAGCGGACGTCCGGCCCCGACGACCGCGCCCACACGCCCCGCCGCATCCGACGCGTGCCCGTCGTCGGGCCCCTCGGATTGGAGACGGCGCCCGCGGCGTAAGGCCCGTCCCAGTCGGCAGTCCACTCAAAGATGTTGCCACCCATGTCGTACAAACCGAAGGGTGACCGATCCCCAGCAAGCGAGCACGTCGAGCACGTCGACAACGGTGGGTTGCGCGCCCAGCAGAGTCGGGGCGGCGTGTCGGCGGGCGACGGAACCGTGTTGCCCCACGGGTAGCGCCGACCAGCGCATAGGGCGTCCAATGGGGCACCCCCGCCCGGCAAGGATTCGCTCGGGTTTACAGAGAACCCATGATCAGCAGGACACCCTCCCGCGAGCGCTGCCAGAAGCTCCCGGGACGCCGCCTTGGCCCGATGGCCGGCACGCCGCAGGCGACCCTGTTCAAGGACTCGACGGCAGACGAACTCACCGCGACGCAGGCCGATGCGCAGGTGGAAGGGCATCCGTTGCCCCATCCAGGTCCCTGGATATCAGGGGATTGGGCCGACCGCATGTCCCTCGCCGGCAGCGAGACGAGCGCCACCGATCCGGGCTATCGCGCCGGTGCCCTTGACGCTGCCGAGCGCGCGGCCAAGGAGACGATCTCGCGTCTCTGATCCAGCGTCCCTTGCTTGCCGGGTTCGAAGGCCTGCCAAAGCATGGCGTCGGTCGCTCACCCGCCGCAGTGGAAGACCAGCAGACTGTTGTTTGCAGGCATGTTGATGATCTCGCTGGCCGTCGCACAAATTTCATGTCGTCCAGACCGTGGACACACCCTCGTTCGGAGTGCGTAACGCGGAGCCTCGGGGCGCTGAAGATTTCCGTTGACGTCGCAGCGGGTTGGACATTAGCTCCTTCGCCTCGAATTTCCGCGGCGATTACCACCTGACGCCGCCATTCCCATCACAAGGAGTCTCTCGCGTGCTTCGATCTCTCTCGCTCGGTTCTTTGCTCATCGCCGCGGCGCTCACGGCGCTCCCAAATGTCGCCGAG
>CAIOSS010000266.1 GCA_903860995.1 uncultured delta proteobacterium
GGCGAAGGTCGAGCAGGTGCGCCGCCGCCGGGTCGAGCGCGTGGTGCTCAAGTCGAAGCGCAGCTCCAACCGGCCCCACCACAACGGCGACTGACCCGCCGTCCTACCGCGTGACGGCGTAGCGCAGGAGGCGGCTCGCGTCGTCGGTCACCACCACCAGGCGCGTGGGCGACTCGAAGGCGATGCCCTCGGGCTTCTCGCCTTCGGACAGGTCGAGCCCGAAGACCCCCAGCGGCTCCAGGCGGTCGCCCGGCCCGAGGCGCGCCTGCACGATGCACTGCGACCGGTCGGACAGCAGGAAGAGGTGACCCGTCACCGGGCACACCGTCACGTCCGAGGCGTCGCCCATCCACTCCGCGAAGACGCCCTCCAGCGGCAGCAGGGCCAGCGGGGCGAGCGATGGGAGCGCGAAGATGCCCACGGCCATGGGCTCGTCCTCGTGCACCAGCACCAGGCGCGCGCCCTCCCCCTCCCCCGCCGGGAGGTACCCGGCGCCCTCCCACCCGCGGTTCTTCGTGTCCCCGGGGCGCTCGATGCGCCCGAGCAGCTCCGGCTCGCCCAGCGTCACGGCCGACCCGTCGCGCCGCACCGCCAGCGCGAACACCTGGCCCTTCTTCTCCGACACCGCGTACGCCGTCGCGCCGTCGTCGCTCAGGCACAGGCCCTCCAGGTCCCCGAGGCCCTTGGCGTCGCCGCGCCCGCGCAGCAGCGTCGCCCCGCCGTCGGCGCCCGCCAGGAAGATCCCCTCGTCGTCGTCGACCACCAGGGACATCGCCCCGCCCAGCGGCGCGATGGCGCTCGCGCTCTTCACCCCGAGGGTGCCGTGCTCCACCAGCTTCAGTCCTGCGGCGGGCGCGTCGTCTCCCCGGCGCGCCATCGTCAGCCCACCGGCCCCGCGGCCGTCGCCGGCTTCTTCTTCTTCTTCGGCGCCTCGGCGCTGCGCTCGAACAGCGCCGCGAAGAGCCCCGTGGCCCCGTCGTCTTCCGCCACCCGCGCCGAGCGCTTCAGGTACGCCAGGGTCGTCTCCCACGGCTGGCTGAGCGCGTCTCTGCCCGCCAGCGACTCCTGGTAGAGCTTCTCCCGCGGCACCACCGACGCGATGGCCTTCACCACCGCCGCCGCCGCCTCGCCCGCCGCCTTCGTCGCCCGCCGCAGCGCCGGCGTGCCCGCGCCCCGCTTCGTGATCGCCGCCACCACCCGCTGAAGCTCCTTGGCCTCCTTCGCCGTCGCGAGGCCCTTCAGGTCGCTCGGCGACAGGTTGGAGAGCCCCTTCAAGGGCGACAGCCGCGGCGCGCCCGCCGTCACCAGCGCCAGCACCAGCGCGTCGATGGCCGCGTCCTGCGCCACGTCCGCCGCCGCCACCGCCGCGTGCGCCGCGTCGCGCACGGCCTCCGCCGCCGACACCTTGTCGCCCGCTCGCACGAAGGCCTCGTGCGCCTTCGCGAAGGCCGCCAGCCGCGCCTTCACGGGCTTCACGTCGACCACCTTCGCCGCCGCGAGCACCTTGTGCCCGACCTCGCGGCGCGCCCCGGGGCTGCCCACCTGCGTCTTCAACGTCGCCATGTGCGTTCGTCCTCCCGGCGGCGCCACCGGCACCACCTCCCCCGGAGGCTCGCACGACGCCACGCGCACGATCGCCCGAAAATGCAGGTGCAGATCGACGTTTCCCGCCCGGCGACGCCGCCCGGGTGCCCGCCCGACCCGCGTCCCCGACCGCCGGACGCCGCCCGGGTGCCCGCCCGACCCGCGCCCCCGACCGCCGGACGCCGCCCGGGTGCCTGCTACTCCGCCCTCGCCTCGTCGGCGACCTCGCGCAGGTCGTCCTCGGGCGGCGTCGGCTCGTCCCGAGCGCCGATCATCCATGCCGCCGACCCGGTGCGCACGTCGACGTGCACGAAGTTGCCGCGCGTCGAGAGCCCGCAGCCCAGGTTGGGGAGCGTCCGGCAGTACTCCCACACCGCCCGCAGCGCGACGCCCTCCACCCGCAGGTCGACCGCGTAGCCGAGGGCGTGGCGGTTGCGGGGCTCGTCGCGGCCCCCGCGGTGCGGCCGGTAGCCCGAGAGCACCGTGATGCGCCGCCCCCCGAAGCGGTCGCTCAGCGTCGGGAACACCCGCACCAGCCGCGGGTGGATCATGTGCACGGCCCCGGTGCGGGCCTGGAGCATCCGCTCGACGCGCGCCCGCAGCGCTGGGCCGGTGGCGGTGAAGTTGGTGCTGAGCTCGACGGCGTCGCGGGCGCGGACGAGGTTCACCCGGCCAGGGCGGTGGGCGCCGCCGTCGTCGTCGGAGGAGACCTCCTCGCGGGTGGGCAGCGTGCGCAGGACCTCCTGCGACACCCCCTCGGGAACCCGCAGCCGCCGCCCGACGGTGAGCAGAAACGGCGCCCGGAGGTTGTTGAGCGCCGCGAAGTCGCGCACCGGGACCTCCAGCACGGCCGCGATGCGGCGGATGGTGTCGCCGGGGCGCACGACGTACACCCGGTCGCGGGCGGAGAGGGGCGCCCGCGACCGGGGCTGCGCAGCGGGGTTGAGGGGCGCCGCGAGGAGGGCGAGCGCCAGCGGGAGGCACCGGAGGTTCATAGGGCGGATGTGGAGGTCCCCGTAGCGACGAAGCCCGCCCGGCGTCAACCGGGCTTGTCGGGGCTCTCCGGGGCGGAGGGCTTCACGGCGATGCGGTCGTCGTTGCGCATCCCCCGGCGGAGGTTGCGCAGGAAGCCCCCGACGGCGTCGCCGATGGGGTTCACCTTCGACGCCCCGAAGACCACCGCCACCAGGATCAGGATGAACAACACCTCACCGAGCCCAGGAGCGCGCATGGGGGTTGGGGTCGCACGCCCCCCGGCGCTCCGCAAGTCACACCCGCCGTTGTAGTAATGGGACACGCCATGAAGCTCCTGCTCATCCGGCACGGCGAGGCCGTCGACGCCGGTCCCGACATCACCGACGGCCACCGCTGGCTCACCGCCCGCGGGCGCGCCGAGACCGCCGTCGCGGGCGCCCACCTGCGAAAGCACCCGCCCCGGGCCATCGCCACCTCGCCGCTCGTGCGCGCCGTGCAGACCGCCGAGCTCATCGCCGCGCTCGCGCCGCCCGACGGCCCGATCACGGTGCTGCCCTCCCTGGCCACGGGCCACGTCGCGAGCATCACCCGCTACATCGAGTCCGCCGGGGCCCACGGGCCGCTGGCGCTCGTCGGCCACGAGCCGACGCTCTCCGAGCTGGTGGTGGCGCTGCTCAAGCCCCCGCGCTGGGCGGGCTTCGAGAAGTCCGGGGTGGTCGCCCTCGCCCGCCACGGGGGGGTCTGGGCCTTCGAGTGGATGTTCCTGGCGCGGACGGCGACGACGGTCGACCGGCTGCCAGGCTGAGCGCGCGCCGATGCCGCCCATCGTCCGCAAGCGATCGTGGATGGCCGGCCTGGCCGACGCCGCAGGCCACTGGGTCGACCGCACGGTGGTCGACCTCGCACTGGACGCCGCGCGGCGCTCGAAGGGTCCGCGCCCGGACCCCGACCAGCAGCTCCGGCAGCTCGCCCGCGTCGCGGAGGCCTACGGCGACCCGGGGCTGATCACCGAGCCCGACGGGTTCTTCATTCCCCCGGCGCTCCCGGCGGTGAGGCGCGCCGCGGTGCGATCCCTCCCCGGCGGCGGCCGGGTGGAAGACCTCTCCTTCGCGAGCGGCTTCGTCCCGACGCACCCCTTCCCCCGCGAGGACTACCTCGCCTTCACCGAGAACCACACCGCCGCGGCCCGGTACTGGCGGCACCCCACTGCCCGCGCCACCGCCGTGTGCATCCACGGCTACCTCGGCGGAACCTTCGGCTTCGAGGAGGCCGCCTTCGAGGCCCCGCGGCTCTACCAGTGGGGCCTCGACGTGCTGATCCCCGCGCTGCCCTTCCACGGCCCGCGCGCCCCGGGCGGCCGCCGCGGGAGATGGCCGGGCACGGACCCGTGGCGCTCGGTCGAGGGCTTCGCGCACGCCGTCTCCGACCTCCGGGCGTGGCACGCGTGGCTGCGCGCGGAGGGATCGTCCGCGGTGGGCAACGTGGGGATGTCCCTCGGGGGATACACCGCCGCCCTGATCGCCACCGTCGACCCGAGCGTGGACTTCACCACCCTCATGGTGCCCCTCGCCTCGCTCGGGGACGCGTACCTCCAGCACCGCGCGCGGCAGCCCGAGGCCCCGCCCGCGTGGGTGGGCCGGCGCATCGACGACTCCCTGCGCGTGGTCTCGCCGCTGTCCCGCCCGCCCGCCGTCGCGCCCGACTCCGTGCTGGTGCTCGCCGCGGGCAGCGACGGGATCACCCCCGCCGGACACGCCGAGCGGCTGCGCGACCACTTCGACGCCCGCTACGACACCTTCGCCGGCGGACACCTCCTCCAGGTCGGCCGCGGGCGAGCCTGGGCGTCGCTCAAGGACTTCCTCCTCGACCGACGAATCATCGCCCCACGCTGACACTCTTTCCCGGATTTGTCGCCCCCTTGCGCTTCGGGCCGCTCCGTGGCGCCATCGGGGCTGTTTTCGATGCACGCACTGCTGACCGATCGGTACGAGCTCGCGATGTTGGGCGCCTACCTCCGGGAAGGAATCGCTGAGCGCCGGGGGGTGTTCGAGCTGTCGCTGCGACGGCTGCCGCCCAACCGGAGGTTCCTGCTGGTGGCGGGGGTCGACCGGGTGGTGCGTTACCTCCGCGACCTGCGCTTCACCGACGCCGAGGTGGACTACCTCCGCGCGCAGCCCGACCTGCGCGACGTGATGACCGACGCGATGGAGGGCTACCTCCGGGCGTTCCGCTTCCGCGGCGACCTCGACGCCATCCCCGAGGGGGCCCTGGCCTTCGAGGCCGAGCCCATCCTCCGGGTGACGGCCTCGCTGGCCGAGGCGCAGCTCCTGGAGACCTTCCTCCTGGGGGTGATCAACACCGAGACCCGGGTCGCCTCCAAGGCCGCCCGCCTGGTGCTCGCCGCCGAAGGGCGACCGGTGTTCGAGTTCGGCGCCCGGCGGGTCGACCCCCTGACGGCGCCGTACGCCGGGCGGGCGGCGTACATCGCCGGCTGCGCGGCGAGCTCGTGCGAGCAGGCCGGGCTCACCTTCGGGGTGCCCGTCTCGGGCACCATCGCCCACAGCTACGTCCTGGCCCACGTCGACGACGGCGAGGAGGCGGCCTTCCTCCGCTTCGCAGAGTCGTTCCCCGAGGGCACCACCCTGCTCATCGACACCTACGACGCCCGGCGCGGCGCGCTGCGGGCGGCCCGCGCGGGCTCGGCGGTGCGGGCGGTGCGCATCGACTCGGGCGACCTCCTGGCCCTCGGGCGCGACGTCCGTCGCATCCTCGACGCGGCGGGTCGGCCCGACATCCAGATCATCGCCAGCGACGACCTCGACGAGCAGCGCATCCGGTCGCTGCTGGCCGACGGCGCCCCCTACGACGCCTTCGGGGTCGGGACGGCCATCACCCTCACCCCCGACGCCCCCACGCTCGGGGCGATCTACAAGCTGGTGGAGATCGAAGACCGGCGCGACGTGGCGGTGCCGGTGGGCAAGCGCTCGCCGGGGAAGCCCAGCACCGCGGGCGCCAAGCAGGTGTACCGCCGCCTCGACGAGCGCGGCGGCTTCGTGGAGGACACCGTGCGCCTCGCCGACGAGGCGGCCGACCCGCACCCCGACCCCGAGGCCCTCGCCCTGCTGGTGCCCGTGATGCGCAGCGGAAAGCTGGTGCGCGACCTGCCGACGCCCGCGGAGGTGACCCGGGAGGCGAGGGAGCGCGCGGCCCGCTCGCTGCGGTCGCTCCCGGAGGCCCTGCGCGACCTGGGCGAGGGCCCGAGCCTGCCGTCGCCGGTGCTGATCTCTCCCGCGCTGAGCGCGATGGTTCCGCGCGGGGACTGAAGCGCCCTCCCCCGCCGCGACCTCGCGACCGACCGCCTGCACTGCGGCGCGTGCGACAACGCGTGCGGCGCCGGGCAGATCTGCCAGGCGGGCCGGTGCGTGCTCTCCTGCGCCGCGGGGCTCACGGAGTGCGGCGGCGCGTGCCGGGCGCTCCAGATCGACCGCGCCAACTGCGGCTCGGACGCCAACGGCGGCATCTACTGCCAGACCGTGATGTGGCAGTGCCTCCGCTGAGCTGATCGCGTCCCCTCCCTTCCCCCTCCGTTCTCCCCTCCGACCACGTGACGTGACGATCGCCCGGCCCCGGGCGGCCGCCGCGTCACGCTATGGATGGGAGGGAGGGAGGGAGGGACGCCGCCGACCGGACGGTCAGCGGCAGACGCCGAGGAAGCAGGGGCGGCCGGGGTTGCAGGTCCGGCCGCAGGCGCCGCAGTTGGAGGCGCTGAGGTTGAGGTTGAAGCACCCGGCGGCGCCGCCGTCGGTGGCCGGGCAGAGCGTCTGGCCGAAGCCGCCGCACGCGCAGGCCCCCGCGGTGCAGACCTGGTTGGCGCCGCAGGCGCGGCCGCAGGCCCCGCAGTTGGCCGCGCTGGTCTGGGTGTTCACGCAGCTGCTGCCGCAGAGCACCGTGCCGCTCGGGCAGGCGCAGCGACCGGCGGAGCAGGCGGTGCCGCCCGCGCAGGTGTTGCCGCAGGCGCCGCAGTTGGTGTTGCTGGTCTGGAGGTTGACGCACGCCGTGCCGCACATGGTGTTGCCCGCCGGGCAGATGCAGGCCCCGGCCACGCAGGCCTGGCCGGTGCTGCAGCTGCTCCCGCAGGCGCCGCAGTTGGCGGTGCTGGTCTGGGTGTTGACGCAGGTGTTGCCGCAGCGGGTCTGGCCCGCGGGGCACGCGCAGACGCCCGCCGTGCAGACGCTGCCGCCGGTGCAGACGGTCGCGCAGTTGCCGCAGTGCAGGTTGTTCGTCTGGAAGTCGAAGCAGCCCGCGCCGCCGCCGCCGCCGCCGCCGCCACCGCCACACTAGTTCTGTCCGCTCGGGCAGGCGCAGGCTCCCGCCGCGCAGGTCGCCCCGCCGCCGCACGTCCGGTTGCAGGCCCCGCAGTTGGCGGTGCTCGTCTGGAGGCTCACGCAGTTGCCGTTGCAGTTGGTGAGGCCCGCCGCGCAGGTGGTGCCGCAGGTGCCGGCGTTGCACACCTGGCCGAAGTTGCAGTTGCGCCCGCACATCCCGCAGTTGGTGCGGCTGTTGAGCACGTCGGTGCAGGCGCCGTTGCAGAGCATCTGGCCCGCCGGGCACGCGCAGACGCCCATCCGGCAGGTGGTCGCGCCGGCGCAGAGGTTGCCACACAGGCCGCAGTTGGTGTTGTTGGTCTGCGGGTTGATGCAGACGCCGCCGCAGAGCAGCGTGCCCGCGGGGCAGGCGCACGCGCCCGCAGCGCAGACCTGGCCGCCGGTGCACGCCGCGCCGCAGGCGCCGCAGTTGGCGCTGTCGGTCTGGGTGCTCACGCACGACCCGCCGCAGTTGGTGGTGCCCGCCGCGCAGACGAGGGTGCACACGCCCGCCGAGCAGCTCTGGCTCGCGCCGCAGCGGTTGCCGCAGGCGCCGCAGTTGGCCACGTCGGACTGCGTGCTCACGCAGGCCCCCGAGCAGTTGGCAAGGCCCGCGCCGCAGGCGCAGCTACCGGCCGCACAGACCCGGCCGCCGGTGCACGCGACGCCGCACGCGCCGCAGTTGGCCCCGCTGATGGTGAGGTCGAAGCACACGCCGCCGCAGTTGGTGGTGCCGGCGGGGCACTCGACCACGCAGCTCCCGCCCGCGCAGGCCTGGCCGACGCCGCAGGCGCGCCCGCACATTCCGCAGTTGCGCGAGTCCGTCGAGGTTGCGGTGCACACGCCGCCGCAGAGGATCTGGCCCGCCGGGCACGCGCATGCGCCCGCCACGCAGGTCGTACCGCCGGTGCACGCGACGCCGCACGCGCCGCAGTTGGCGCTGCTCGACCCGGTGTCGACGCACGCGCCGGCGCAGTTGGTGGTGCCCGCCGCGCAGTTGGCGGCGCAGGTGCCGCTCGCACACACCTGGCCCGCGACGCAGGCGGTGCCGCACGCGCCGCAGTGCGCCGCGCTGCTGCGGGTGTCGACGCACGCGCCGCCGCAGAGCGACTGCCCGCCCGGGCACACGCAGGCCCCGGCCACGCAGCTCGACCCGCCCGCGCAGGCGGTGCCGCACGCGCCGCAATGGGCCTCGCTCGACTGGGTGTCGACGCAGGCGCCGCCGCAGGAGGTCAGGCCCGCGCCGCAGGTGGCCGCGCACACGCCCGCGGAGCACACCTGGCCCGCCAAGCACGCCGTCCCGCACGCGCCGCAGTTCGCCGCGCTGCTGTTGGTGTCGACGCACACGCCGCCGCACGCGACCTGGCCCGCGGGGCACGCGCACGCGCCCGCCGCGCACGTCGTGCCGCCGACACAGCTCCGGCCGCAGGCGCCGCAGTGGGCGTCGCTGGAGTTGGTGTCCACGCAGTCCCCGGCGCAGGCCGTGAGGCCGGTGCCGCAGGTCCGCGCGTCGATGTCCACGACGTCGCCGGTCGGCGCGTCGATGTCCGCGACGTCGTCCGTCGGCGCGTCGATGCCCGGCGCGTCGAGCTCGGCCGCGTCCTGCGCCGGCGCGTCGAAGCCGCCGCCGTCGGGCGCCCCGACGTCGATGGGCGCGCGGTCGTCGCCCGGAACATCCACCGCGACCGGTCCGTCACCGCTCCCGCCGTCGGCGCGGGCGTCGACCGTCGGCACGTCCGGCCCGCCGCCGACCGGGTCGGGGCTGCACGCCGTCGACAGCCCGACCGCCGAGAGGATCGCCACCCATCGTTGAGCGTTTCGCTTGGTTTCCATCACGTCATACACCTCCTGGGCGTTGTGCCCGCTGGCGACGAGACCCGCGGCGCAAACGCCGAGGTCCCCGTCAGGGGGCCGTTCGCGATATTCCGCGCCCTCGATCGGACAGCACAAGCCCCATCGAATTGCGCATGGATTGCCGACATAAGACGCGGCATCAATGCCACCCCGATCGTGCCATCCCCGTCGGGTACGCGCCCCGGGGTGGCGGCGCGGGCAGGCACCGATGGGGAGTGGTCACGGAAGTGATCGGCCGGACATCCCGCAGCGCACGCTCGGGACCAGGCGCCGACGCGGGCCTCCTGTGGGGAATTCAAGCGAATCGTGCGAGTGCGGAGCGCGGCACGGATGGTGGAAGTGAGGAGAGTGCATGGGACCCACCGGCTGGCGCCGCTCGATGTTCACCCTGGTTCTGTTGGCGACCGCCGGCTCCCTCGCCGCCGCCCCGGGCTGTGTCGGCGACCCCAACGACGTCAACTTCGACGAGCCCTGGGGCGACTGGCAGGTCGAGGAGATCGTCGCGGCCTGTACGCGCTCGTCGATCCTCGCGGGCACCCCGGCCAACCGCCGCGGCATGATCGAGCGCGCGATGAACTGGGTCGACAACCGGGTGATGTACTCGCAGACGCCGCAGTCGCGCTGGGGCGGCTACCGCACCGACTGCTCCGGCCTGGTCTCGATGTCCTGGGGCCTGCCGGCGCCGGGCAACACCACGCACTCCTTCGCGGGCGGCCCCTGGGACAACCGCCGCTCGCACCGCATCGACTGGAGCGACCTCGAGCCCGGCGACGCCCTCAACAACCCGCAGCACCACGTCATGCTCTTCGCGGGCTGGCTCGACGAGCGGCGCACCCGCTTCTGCACCATCGAGGAGTACAACTGGGGTCGCCCGGCCTCGATCCTCCACCACTCCATCTACGACAACGCGCGGGGCAGCCAGATTCGCAACGTGTACCAGCCGGTGCGCCTCATCGGCGCCCCCCCGAGCGCAGGCGGCACCAGCGGCGGCGGCACCAGCGGCGGCGGCACCAGCGGCGGCGGCACCAGCGGCGGCGGGGCATCGCTCACCGGCGCGCAGTGCTACTCCAACACCCTCCAGCGCTGGATGCCGCCGCGCTCGTGCGTCGAGAGCCGATACGACCGCGACTGGTACCAGTGCGTCGACGGCGTGTGGCGCTTCGGGGCCAACGCGTACGGCGCGTGCGTCAACACCAACCCCCTTTCGGCGGCCCGCAACGCGACCTGCTCCTCGTTCACGTTGGGGCGCGACATGGTCGAGGGCAGCTGCGTCCAGAGCCGACTCGACGACTACTGGTACCAGTGCACCGACACCGGCTGGGTGATCGAGCGCAGCCTCCCCGGCTCCAACCGCGGGATCATCGGCGCCTGCATGGGCCGCTACCCGCTGCGCTGACCGCTCAGGTCTTCTTCGGCATCGTCACGATCGGCTTGAGCACGGCCTTGCCGTCCTTGATCGAGACGTCGAGGCGCACCTCGGCGCCCTCGTACTTCTGCGCGAGCCGCGGCAGCGTCTCTCGGGCCTGACGCGCGACCGACTCGTACTGCACGTCGGTGCTCTCGCCGGTCATCCGGCGCGCCTCCACGAAGCGCTGGTGCAGCGCGCGCAGCTGCGCGTCGTCGGCGGCGGCGGGCTTCGGGGCAGGCGCGGGCGCGGGCCTCGCGGCGGGCGCAGGGCGCGGGGCCAGGCTGCCC
>CAIOSS010000267.1 GCA_903860995.1 uncultured delta proteobacterium
CTCGTTGAGCAGCGCGGCCGCGGCGCGGGCGTTGACCTCGCCGGTCTGTCCGCCGCAGGCGCCGCAGTCGAGGCCGGCGGCGTGCGGGTTGTTGCGCGTGTCGCTCCCGTGGCCGACGAGCACCACGAGCCGCGCGAACCCGCGGGTGAGGCTCATGGCCCGCAGCATCCCGGCGGCGAGCGCCGCGAGGTCGTCCGGCGTGAGCGCGGTCCCGTCGGCCCGGGCCGTGAGCCGCGGTCGGCGCGTCGCGTGCTCGCGCGCGGAGAGGCCCGCGCGCTCGGGGTGTTCGGCGCCGAGGCCGAGGCTGTCGGCGACGAGGCCCGGCCCGGCGAGCGCGCCCATCGACTCGACAAAGGTGAAGCCCGAGAGCGCGCTGGTCTTGAAGCGCCGCCAGGCGTCGTCGAGCGCGAGGCGCGCCGCGCGGCGGGGCGAGAGGTCCGGCAGGGTGCCGGTGTCCGTGACGCGCAGGCCAGGCGCGAGCAGGCCAGGCAGGTGCGGTCGCGCGTGCGCCGCCCCGACGGGCAGATACTCGACCGGCAACCCGAAGAACCCCGCGCAGCCGAGGGTCTGCACCCCCGGCGACTGCGCCTCGAGGGCGCGCCGAAACACCTCCGAGCGCACGTCGATGCAGAACGCCGCCTGCACCGTCGGCGCCTCGCTCGCCGCGGCGGTCGGCGACGGCGCCGCCCGGAGCTGCGCGCAGACGCCCTGCTGCCACGCGATCTCCACCGCCCGCTGGAGCAGCCAGTCGTCCGCCTGCGACGCCCGCACGTCGTCGACCGTCGGCCACTGCGACACCGCCGCCTGCCAGCGCGCCGCGAGCGCGTCGCCCCCGGCGCCGAGGAGCATGCACTCCCACGCGAGGCGGATCGCCAGCAGCTCGACGAGGTGCTCATCGTCGCCGCCCGCGAGCCGCGCGGTCCACCGCCGGTACGCGCACCACGCGGCCCAGCCGTTGAGGTCGAGCAGCAGCCCCGTGAGCCAGGCCTCGCGCTCCGTCGCGGGCACGCCGAGCGACGCGATCGCCACGGACGCCATCTCGCGCGCGGTCGTCGGCAGCGCGCGCGCCCGCTCGCGGTAGTCGCGCATGCCCTGCAGCAGCGCCGGCGCCCGGTCGCCGAGCGCGTGCCGACGCCACGTGGCGTAGAGCCCTCCGGCGCGATCCGGGCCGAGCTGCGCCTGACCCTCGTCGAAGTACGCCGCGCAGAGCTGGCTCGTGCTGTGGGTGACGAACTCCCGCCAGGACATCCCGTGGGCGAGGTCGCGCCGCTCGTCGGCGAGGTCCATCACGCGGCGCCGTCGGGGGGTCGTCGGCTCGTCGCTCGCGAGCACCGCGCGGAGCCGGCCCTCGGTGACCGTCGAGGCCTCCGCGGAGATCGCCGCGCGGAGGTGCTCGGCGCGCAGCCGGCCGCGGTCCCACTCCTCGCGGAACCACCCGCGCGGCATCAGCAGGCGCGCGCCGGTGAGCGCGCCGACCTCCGCGAAGGCCTCGGCGATGGGCTGGTCGACGCGCTCCCAGAACGGGTTGACGGCGATGAAGCGATCGAGCGGCCACGTCGGCGCGATGCGACCGCAGGCGCGCGCGAGCAGGGCGTCGAGCTCGGCGGGGGCGAGGTCGTGTGACATCGGGGTTCAGGTCTCCTGCGTCGGCGCGAGGTGCCA
>CAIOSS010000268.1 GCA_903860995.1 uncultured delta proteobacterium
CAGCGCGCGGCGGCGCATGGGGAGGCGGGGCATCGGGCGGAGGGTTTAGGAGGCTGGGTAATGTGGAGGGAGCAGCGGCGCTACGGCGCCGTGCGCCAGTACTCCACCGTCTCGGCGAAGACCGACCCGAGGTGGTCGCCGCCGTCGATGCCCCAGAAGCCGTCGGCGGGCTGGTTGTTGCGCACCTGCGTTCGGCCGTTGGAGGGGTAGCGCCCGGGGTCGGTCTGGACGTCGGCGGGGCGCACGCCGCTCATCGCGTGCTGGTGGCAGCCCACGCAGTTGGAGCGCACCAGGCCGGGGCCCGCGTCGATGTACGGGTTGGAGCACCACGACGGGGCCCCGCGGCCCTCGTGCACCGCCCGCAGCGCGGCGGCCAGGGAGGGGGCGTCCTGCGCGAAGCCCCCGGCGGGGTCGGGGTCCTGCTCGTCGAAGTCGGTCGCGACGCACATCTTGTACGACGACCACGGGCCGCCGAGCGCGCGCACCGCCGCGGGGCGGTCGGCGCCGAAGTCCTGGTCGGGCGTCGGCGACCACCAGAGGGTGATGTTGATCCAGTGCGCGAGCTCGCGCGTGCGAATGTGCATCCCCGCCAGCCGGAACGAGCTCCCCGCCCCGACCCGCATCGTGTACGCCTGCGCCCCGGTGGGCTCGGCGGCGCCGTCGCCGTCGCCCCAGCTCGCGTCGGCGCCGGGCGCGAGGCGCCGGGCGAGCCCCGCCGCGGAGGTGTCGTAGGTGGGCAGCGGCATCCCGAGGTCGGTGCGCCGCCACTCCAGCGCGACGGTGGCCGCCGCCGGGGGAAACACCCCCTGGAGGCACGCCGCGGCCGCGGCCGACGGCGGGGTGTAGCGCACGTCGAGCACGCCGCTCGCGGAGGGGGCGCGCGTGGCGACCCGCACCATGAAGAGCCCGGGGCCCTGCACCGTGCAGCCGGTCGCGGCGGCGGCGGTGCAGCGGGCGGCGGCGGTGGGCGTCACGCCCTCGAGCACGCGCAGCTCGGTGCCCTCGGCGATGTCGGCGACGCGCGCGGTGAGCTCTCCCCCGGTGGCCACGAAGAAGGGGCCCACCACGCGGGCGCCGCACGCGGGCAGCGTGACGGGCTCGCGGGCCACCTGCTGGCTCGCCGCGGGGCCGTCGGCGAACGCGGGCGGGGCACCCTCGGCGATGCAGTGCAGCACGTCGGGGTAGCTCGCGATGAGGTGGCGCACGGCGTCGGGGCTGAGGGCGATGCGCTGCACCCCGGAGACCCCTGCGACGCCCGCGGCGTCGGCGAGCGCCGCGGCGTAGGCGTCGAGGCGGGGGGTGGGCCACTCCGGGAGCGTGGTGACGAAGGTGGCGTTGAAGCCGAAGGCGCCGTCGAGGGCGGCGTCGCCGAAGCGGGTCTGCGCGACGCGGCCCGCGCGGTCGAGCCCGCCGTAGAGGCGCTGGAAGACGCGGGTGACGTCCGCGCGGTCGTACCAGGTCTGGAAGCGCGGCACCGTCGCGGCGCCGAGCCCCGTCGGGTGCGCGAGCGGAACCGGCGCCAGCACGCGCGCCACGGCCTCCCAGGCGACCGCGCGGCGGGACCGCTGGGAGCGTCGCAGCTCGTCGGCGCGCGCCCCGAGGGCGGTGTCGGCGGGGTAGCGGGCCGCGAGGCCGAGCAGCCATCGGCCCTCGGCGCTCGCAGACATGGTCTGGGTCTCGACGCCCTCGCAGGCGGTGGGCGTCGTCGGATCTTGTCCGCAGGCAGACAGGAGCGCGACCAGGACGAACGCGCTCGCTGTCCGCCGCGACTTCACTGCAGCAGCGCGGCGTCGCTGGCGATCACGTGCTCGGCGGTGGTGCCGAGGGTACGCACGAGGAAGTACATCCACCCGTCCGAGCGGAAGTGGGGGTAGAGCGCGTACTGCCCGGGGCCCATGTTGGTC
>CAIOSS010000269.1 GCA_903860995.1 uncultured delta proteobacterium
CTGACCGACACCGGGATGGCCACGGTGCCGAGGGTCGCGGGCGCCACGAGGTCGCCGCCCGCATAGAGCTGGCGCGTCGGGGGGGTGCCCGGCAGCGCGGGGGTGATGGGAACCGCGCCGCCGGGATCGGCGGCGCCGAGCGACACCAGGGTACTGATGACCCTCGGGCCGTTTTCGGGCCCCGCCGCGAAGACCACGCCGAGGCGCTGGTACTCGCCGCGCACGCGCTGGAGGTCGGTCATCGAGGCGCGGATGAGCGGAAGGCCGGGCTGCGTCGCGCCCTGGTGGCGACGGAGGTCGCCCCACGCCTGCGCGAGTTCGAACTGGACCTTCATGAGCTTCTGGACGATGTCGGGTCGCAGGCGACCGACCCGCCCGGCGTACACGTCTGGCATCAGCGGGGGCTCGGGCGGCTGCTGGGCGAACCAGGTGACCAGCTCCTCGTCGATCGTGGCCGTCTGGGGCGCGGCGGCGGGCTGCCCGGCGGGCTCTTCGCCAGCCGCGGCGATGCCCGCGGCGGTGGCCGCGTGGTCGACCTTGTTCTTCATCGTCGCGATGACGGCGCCGGCGCCGTCGACGCTGCGGCGAATGTCGGCGATCGCCTCGACGGTGCGCCGACCCTGCGCTCGGGTCTCCATGAAGCCGCCCACCGCGAAGCCGCCGGCGAGGGCGACGACGCCTACGACCACCATCGCCAGGATGGAGCCCGTGTTCTTGCGGCCGACCTCGTCGTCGCTCACGGCCTTGTCGTCCATGACGAGACGGATCTCTTGCGGCCCCGCAGTGGACGCCGAGGCAGCGAAGGGGTCGGCGGCCATCTGCCGGGCACGCTCCTGGGCGGCGCGGTCAGCGGCGGCGCGGGCCGCGCGCTCCGCAGCCTGCCGCGCCTCTTCGGCGGCGCGCGCCTCGGCGGCGGCCTTCTCCGCCATCTGTTGCTTGATGAAATCCGGGACCGCGATGTCCGAGCCCGACGACGCGATGACCGGCTCGCCCACCGGATCGAGACCCCCCGAAGGCGTCCCGACGCCCGCGCCCCCGACGTCGGGTTGCGCTCCCGCACCGGGGGAATTTCCCACCACTGTGCGGTTCAATCGAGCCTTCAAATCAGGCTTCTTCTTCTCTTCGGCCATCGGGGATCACTGCTCCTTCGCGGCGGTCACGACCTCGTCGCCGTTTTCGCGGGCCGGACGCTATCGTCGCGCTTCTCGCACTGTCAAGACGACTTCTCAGCGCGCGCGTGAACACAGCGCTCGCGACGAGTTCGGTGTTAACCTTCGGCGATGATCCACAGTGCGCTTCGCGCGCTCATCGGCGGTCGCGACCTCGACGAAGACGAGGCCACGGCGGCGATCGAGGAGGTGCTCTCCGGCGAGGCCTCCGCGGCACAGATCGCCGCCCTCGCGACGGCCCTCCGCATGAAGGGCGAGACCGTCACCGAGATCAAGTCGGCGGCGCGCGCGCTCCGCCGCCGCTGCGAGCCCATCGAAGGGCTGCCCGGCATCCTGCTCGACACCTGTGGCACCGGAGGCGGGCCGGCCTCGACCTTCAACGTCAGCACCGTCGCGGCCATCGTGGTGGCGTCGTGCGGCGTCGCGGTGGCCAAGCACGGGCTCCGCGCGGTCACCTCGCGCACGGGCAGCGCCGACGTCGTCGAGGCCCTCGGCGTGCGCATTGACGCTCCGCGTTCGGTGGTGCGCCGCTCGCTGCGCGAGGTGGGTATCACCTTCCTCTACGCCCCGAGCTTCCACGTGGCGCTCGCCAACGCCGGGGTGGTCCGCCAGGAGCTGGGCTTCCGCACGATCTTCGACCTCATTGGCCCGCTCGCCAACCCCGCGGGCGCGACGCACCAGCTGCTCGGGGTGCACTCGCCCAACTACCTCCGCAAGATGGCCGAGGTGCTCTCCCGACTCGGCGCCCGGCGCGCCTGGGTGCTCCACGGCGCGGGAGGCATGGACGAGGTGAGCCCGTCGGGCCTACGCAGGTGGTGAGCGTTCGCCAGGGCGTGCTGATCGAGAGCACCGTCACCCCGAACGACTTCGGCCTCGACCCGGTGCCCTGCGAGGCGCTCGCGGGCGGCGACCCGATGACCAACGCCCGTATCGCGCGCAGCGTCCTCGACGGCGAGCCCGGCGCCCGGCGCACCGCGGTGGTTCTCAACGCCGCCGCAGGCCTCGTCGTCGCCGAGGTGACCTCCGACCTGCGCGAGGCGGCGACGCTCGCGGCCAACGCCATCGACTCCGGGCGAGCGCGGCAGACCCTCGACCGATGGGTGGTCGCCTCCAACGCCGAAGGCGAATAGCGGACTGCGCGCCGCACGCCACTGAAGTTACGCGCACCGCAGGCTATTTCGTAGGCGGCACCGCCCATGCTAATCGCTAATGGCATGAAGCGCCGCGCGCGTTGGCAGAAGGAGGTCGAGGTGCTCCGCGAGATGGCGGCGGTCGCCCGTCAGGGATGGTTGATCCCGCAGCCTTCGCGCACGCTCAAGCAGCACGGGGACGCGCGCCACCTCGTGGTGTTCGTTCACGGCATCTTCGCCTCGTCTGGTGTGTTCCGCCCCATGGCCTTTGCGCTAGCGCGCGAAGGACTTGCGCCTCGCCAGGTTCACTTCGACTACACCCCTGTCGGGAGCATCGAGGGACACGCTCGTCGACTCGCCACGGTCATCGCCGACGCCCGGGTGCCGGGTCCCGTCATCGTGGTGGCGCACTCCCTCGGCGGGCTCATCGCCCGCCACGCCGTGCAGCACATGGGCCTCCACGTCGACGCGCTCGTGACCATGGGCACGCCGCACCTCGGGACCTCCCTCGCGCGCCCGTGGCCCTGGCGCCTCGCGCGGGAGCTCTCGCCGGGCAGCGTCGCGATCGACTCGCTCGCGGCCACCTTCCACCGGCTGCATCGCACTGCCGTGACCTCGGTCGTCGCCGAGCAGGACCTGCTGGTGGAAGCCGAGAGCGCGTCGCTCCCCGGCTCGCGGCTGGTGAGCGTCCCGGGCGTCGGGCACCACGGGGTGCTCTACGACCCGCTCGCGTGGGACGCAGTACGCGACGCGATCCGTACCTTGATCGAGCCCCCCGCGGACGGGGGGCGGGCCTCGGGCGAGTTCGAGCGGGCGCCCGACGGGACGGTCAGGGACCGAGTCGGTTGAGCATCCGAGGGAAGGGGATGGTCTCCCGGACGTGGCCGAGCCCGCAGGTCCACGCGACGGTGCGCTCGAGCCCGAGGCCGAAGCCCGCGTGGGGGACACTCCCGTAGCGCCGCAGGTCGAGGTACCACTCGAAGGCCTCGCGCGGCAGCTTGTGATCCGCGATGCCCTGCTCGAGGTTGGCGAGCAGGTCTTCGCGCTGACCGCCGCCGATGATCTCGCCGTAGCCTTCTGGGGCGAGCACGTCCATGCCGAGCGCGAGCCGGGCATCCTCGGGGTCGCGCTTGAAATAGAAGGCCTTGAGGGACGCCGGGTACCGATGAACGATCACCGGGCGGTCGTAGGCGGAAGAGATCACGGTCTCCTCGTCGGCGCCGAAGTCATCGCCGAACTCCGGCCGACGCTCGACCGCGCCATCAGGCTGCACCACGAGAGTGCCCCCGGCCTTGCGCAGGTCGTATGCGTCCTGCAGCACCTTGATGGCCTGCTCGTAGCGGATGCGCGGGAAGGGGCCCTGCACGCGCTCGAGCAGCTTCGTGTCGCGCTCGAGCACCTTGAGCTCCTCCTTGCGGTTCTCGAGCACTCGGCCGACCACGTAGACGAGGAAGTCTTCCGCGAGGGCCATGTCGCCGTCGAGATCCATGAAGGCAACCTCGGGCTCGACCATCCAGAACTCCGCAAGGTGCCGACGGGTCTTGGACTTCTCGGCGCGGAAGGTCGGGCCGAAGCAGTAGACCTTGCCGAGGGACATCGCCGCGGCCTCGGAGTACAGCTGCC
>CAIOSS010000270.1 GCA_903860995.1 uncultured delta proteobacterium
CCACGACCCCGAGGTGCAGGCCAAGGTGTTCCGCGCGCTGGGCATCGCCGACGACGACGCGCGGGCGAAGTTCGGCTTCCTGCTCGACGCGCTGAAGTTCGGCGCGCCCCCGCACGGCGGCATCGCCATCGGGTGGGATCGTGTAGTGATGCTGTTCTCGGGCGCCGAGAGCATCC
The DNA here is from genome assembly GCA_903860995.1 of uncultured delta proteobacterium. GTDB lineage: Bacteria > Myxococcota_A > Polyangia > Polyangiales > SCUS01. Next base: position 177 of record CAIOSS010000270.1, read on the forward strand.
GCGACGTGGTGGCCTTCCCGAAGACCCAGCGCGCCACCGACCTCATGACCGACGCCCCCAACGCGGTCTCCGACGCGCAGCTCGCCGAGCTGCACGTCAAGCGCGACATCAAGGCCTGATCACCCCCCGGCGATGGATCAGTCGAGCTCGACGCCCGTCGCGTCGAGCTCGAGGCGCGCCACCGGCTGCCCGGTGGCCTCAGCGGCCTCCTGCTCGCAGTGCCCGTTGGGGTTGCCCGAGATGACCGTCGCCTGGACCCGCACGTGCCGCCCCGTGGCGGTGCGCGGGATGAAGAACGAGTGGCCGTGCATCTTCACGTGCACCCGGTGCTCGTCGTCGTTGAGCTGCATCCAGCAGCCGGCGGCCTGGCACACGGCGGTGACCGTGCCCTCGACGCGCACCGTCTGCCCCGCGAAGCGGCCTGGGGTGGCGACGATGTCGGCGAGGGGCGTGCGCTGGGTGACCGTGAGCGGCGTCCCGAGGCGGGCAGCGGCGACGCCTTGGGCGGGGGCCGCGGGGGCGCCCTGGGCGTGCGCCTCGGCGTGGGTGGGGGCGGCCGTAGGGGCGGCCGCGGCGCTCTCGGGCTGCACCTGCGGCGCGGCGGCGGGACCAATCGGGGCGGGCTGGCGGAGGCAGCCCACGGCGGCGAGCACGGTGACCAGGGCGAAGCGCTTCATGGCGGCGGTTCGTACCACAACGGCATCGCGAGACAACGAAGCGCGCCGACCTGCTCAGTCGCTGCGCACCACCCAGTCCGCGGGGAGCTCGCGGACGAAGGCCGCGTGAGCGTCGCCGACGCGCGCCGGGTCGCGCCCGTCGAAGGTGACGCGCACCCGGTGGGCGTCGTTGCCCCAGTGGGGGTAGCTGCCGACGGCCACGTCGGCGAAGCGTGCCACGATGGAGTCGAGGAAGGGCTTGAGGGGGCCCTCGTCGACGGCGCACTCGACGCTGCGCAGGACGAAGGGCGCCTCGTCGCCGCGCAGCCGCGGCAGCAGGCCCTCGAGCTTGAACGCGAAGATCTGCGGGACGCCCGGCAGCACGAACACGTTGCCGAGCACCATGGTGGGCCAGGCGGGCGAGGCCCCGGGGAAGAGCTCGGTGCCCTCCACCACGTCGGCCATGTGGAGGTGGCCGTCGGTGAGGCGCTCGCCGTAGTGCTCGCGGAGCAGGGCCTCGACGGCGGCGCTGCGCACGACGCGGCGGCCGAGGCCGAGCGCGATGCCCTCCACCGTGACGTCGTCGTGGGTGGGGCCGACGCCGCCGGAGGTGAACACGAAGTCGTGCGCGAGGCGCAGGCTGTTGACCTCCGCCGCGATGAGCTCGACCTCGTCGGGGATCACCACCACGCGGCGCAGCTCGATGCCGAGGGGGCGGAGCGCGCGGGCGAGGGTGTGGGTGTTGGCGTCGTGCACCTTGCCGCTGAGGAGCTCGTTGCCGATCACCAGGGCCGCGGCGGTACGGTTCATCGGTCGGAACCATAGGGCCGCGACGCGCGCGGTCGCAAGCGGCCAGGCGCGAGGGTAGAGTGGCCGCCATGCGAAGCGCGGAGCGGATCATGGCGTGGTCGTGTGTCGCCGCGGCGCTGCTCGGGGGCTGCAAGCGCTGGCGCGACCGGGGCGCCGACGCGGGGGTGGCCGACGCGGGCCCCCGGCGACCGGCGGTGGTGCAGCTGCCGCCGACGGAGGAGCGCTGGCAGTGGGTGGGCGCCCTGTACCCCGGCGCCGACGGCGCGACGGGCGCGGTGCTGCTGCTGCATCAGCTCGGGTCGAACCGCGGGGAGTGGCAGCCGCTGATCGCGCGGCTGCAAGACCCGCCAGCGGTGACGGTGCTCGCGCTCGACCTCCGGGGCCACGGCGACAGCGTGCGGGGGCCGCAGTCCGAGCGCCAGACCTGGGAGGGCTTCGGCGAAGACCCGGCGCGCTGGGGCGGCGTCCCCCGCGACGCGGTGGCGGGCGCGCGGTACCTGTTCAACGCGGGCGCGGCGCGCTCGCTGGTGGTGGTCGGCTCGAGCATCGGCGGGACGGCGGCGGTGGCGGGCCTCGCCGACGAGCCGAGGGTCGTCGGGCTCGCGATGATCTCCCCGGGGGTCGCGTACC
>CAIOSS010000271.1 GCA_903860995.1 uncultured delta proteobacterium
GGTCGATGAGGGTTGCGTCGGCGTGGTGCGCGGGCTGGTTGATGATGTAGCGGCGCACGATCTCGCACTCGGTCTCGCGTAGCGTGAATGCACCATAGCCGCGCTGCCACTCGAAGTCGGGGACCTTGAGGTCGCGAGCGACGAACTGGGAGGTTCCGATCTTCATGAGCCGAACGACATCGGCGACCGTGATCGTCGCTGGAATCGCCGTCAGAATGTGGACGTGATCGGCGACTCCGCCGACCGCGATGGGCGTGCAGCCGTTGAGGTGACCGATGCGATCGAGGAGACCGTGGACCCTCCTCGCCCGCCACGCTCCGAGGAACGGCCGACGCTCCTTAGTCCCCCACACCAGATGAACGAACAACCTCGTGTACGCAGCGCTCATGGCGCGCTTCTCGGGCCCGAACGTGCACCGGTTTCCGATCATTGGCGGATCGAGGCATTCCCCCTTCAGCGCTTCCCCCGCAACCTTCGCGTCCCGCGAAGGTGACCACCTGATGTTGCCTGGGGTCAGGCGCTGCACGCCGATGCAGTGGCCGCACGCCGTACCCCAGGCCAGCGGCGGATCGCCCACGAGCTGGCTGACCCGATCACGGCGTCGTGGTAGGGGGCGGCAGACGCGAAACGGCGTTGGGGAGCGACGACGATGGACATGATTACCAGGCGTGCAGAACAATGGTTCCGCTCGGTCATGAGCGACGCCACGCCAGAACCGAGGGAGGTTCAAAAGTGGGTGGACAAACTTCGGCAGAAGTTTCCCGGGCGATCGTCCGAGGAGCTCGCGTGGATCGCCGTCGACAAGGTCAAGTGGAAGGTCTGGTTGATCGCGATCGTGGCGGGCGCGTTCTCGAATCCGCTGCTCTGCGTGCTCCTCGCGTGGATCGAGACGAAGAAGATCATCAAGTGGCAGGTTGAGACGGCAGCGAAGATCGCTGGGATCTTCGAACCTGAGTTGCTGCTCGATCGTGCGGAGTTCGAGGGGTATTTCCTCTCAGTAATGATGCCGCAGGCCGTCGATGAGCCGCTTGAGTTCGCCGCGCGTGCTGGCGGACAGGCGGCTCTCGGTGCGGCCGTATCGCATGTGGGACGTCATGCGACGCACGCCGTGATCCGGCGCGTCGTGGCGAAGGATCTCCTCAAGCACATCAAGCGCTTCGCGATCCGGTACCTCGGTGTCAAGGTCACGCAGCGCGCAATCCTCTCGAAGGCGGTTCCGGTCGCGGGAATCGTCGTTGGCGTCGTGATGAATCACTACGAGATCAACAAAACTGGTCGGGAAGCGATCAAGCACTTCACCGCCACGCGCGCTGCTGCATCGGTCGAACTCGTCGTCCCAACGGCTTGATCGCCGAACAGCATCTTCGAGCGCCCAGACCGCCCTGGCGCTGCGGCGCGGCTGTGACCGCACCCCGCTCGGCAGCGCGGGGTGAGGTCGCCGCCTACGCCGCCGCGAGGTCGCTGAGGGTGCCCTTGAGCTTCTCCAGCGCGCGGGCCTCGATCTGGCGGACGCGCTCCTTGGAGATGCCGAGCACCTTGCCGAGGGACTCCAGGGTGACGTCGTCCTCGCTCAGCACGCGGCGCTCGATGATCCAGCGCTCGCGCTCGTTGAGGGCGCCGAGGGCGGTCTCGATGCGCGCGCGTCGGTCGTCGGCGACGGCGTGCTGGTCGGCCAGCTCTTCGGGGGAGTCGCCCGGGTCGCGCAGGCGGTCGACCGCCGGGGACTCGCCGTCGACCGAGGCGTCGAGCGAGACGTCGCGCTGCTTCAACATCGGCAGCAGCTTCTCGATCCGCTCGGGGGAGATGCCCGAGAGCGCGGCGAGCTTCTCGGGGTCGTCCTCGCGGGTGCGGCGGTACGCGCGCAGGGCCCGGCGCTCGCCCTTGCTGCCGCCGATGCGCACCAGGCGGTAGGCCCGCACCACGTACTCGCGGATCTCCGCGCGGATCCAGTACACGGCGTAGGTGATGAGCCGGCACTCGCGCTCGGGCTCGTAGCGCATGGCGCCCTTGAGCAGCCCGAGGTTGCCCTGCTGGATGAGGTCTTCCAACGGGACGCCCCAACGGCGGTACTCGGTGGCGACGGTGATCACGAAGGGGAGGCTGGCCTCGATGAGCCGGCGGCCCGCGCGCTGGTCACCGTGGCGCCAGCGGAGGGCCAGCATGCGCTCCTCCTCGGCCGAGAGGGGAGTGACCCCGGTGAGCGAATGCCGATACGCATCGAGCGCGGTGACCGATCCGAGCGATCCCATGGCGTGACTCCTGCGCGTCTCAAGGATGAGCCGGGGCGGTACTGGGCCCTTCCGACGCAAACGCCACTTTTGCACGGCCGATGCCACGCGCGGATTGTCCGATGGAACGACCCGGTCCATCGCGGAGGGCGCATCGGTGACGGCAGTTGTTTCGGGGGTCGCTCGGGGCTCCGCGCAACGGTTGCGCCTGACGTCTCCATGGACAAGGGGCTGTTCACGAATGAAGGCCCATGCGACGTGGAGTGCATGGTGGAAGGCTTCGACACGGTGGTGGTGGGCGCCGGCGCGGCGGGCGCGGTGATCGCGGCGCGCATGACCGAGCGGGGCGATCGCCAGGTGCTGCTGCTGGAGGCGGGGCCCGACTACGCGACGCCCGAGCGCCTGCCGCAGGATCTTCGCGACGGCACCCGCAACTCCCTGGTGGCCCACGACTGGGGCTACGCGCACGCGCCCAACGCCCGGCAGGTGAGGTTCCCGATGCCGCGGGGGAAGGTGGTCGGGGGCTCGTCGGCGGTCAATACCTGCATCGGGCTGCGGGGGGTTCCGTCGGACTACGACGAGTGGGCGGCGCGCGGCCTGGCGCCGTGGAGCTGGGCGCACTGCCTGCCGGCCTTCAAGCGGCTGGAGACCGACCTCGACCGTCGAGACGAGTGGCACGGGACCGATGGGCCGGTGCCGCTGCGGCGCCACACGCCCGACGAGCTGGTGCCGTGGCAGGCGGCCTTCCTGGAGGGCGCGGCGGCCATCGGGATGCCGCGGTGTGACGACACCAACCACCCCGAGGCGAAGGGCTACGGCCCGCACGCGATGAACAAGATCGACGGCGAGCGCATGAGCGCGGCGCGGTGCTACCTGACGCCCGAGGTGCGGCGGCGGGCCAACCTGACCCTCCGCGCGGGCACGCTGGTGCGGCGGGTTGTCTTCCGGCAGCGGGGGGTGGCGGGGGTGGAGGTCGAGAGCCCGAGCGGGCGCGTGTACACCATCGCGGCGAGGCGGGTGGTGCTGTGCGCGGGTGCGCTCGCGACCCCGGGGGTGCTGCTGCGCTCGGGGGTGGGCCCGAAGGCGGAGCTCGACCGGTTGGGCGTGAGGGTGGTGTCGGAGGTCGGGGCGGTGGCGCGGCGGCTGCTCGACCACCCGGGGGCGGCGTTCTTCCTATGGCCGAAGAAGGGGGTGTGTGATTTCTCGCACCCGCTCATCCAGACGACGCTGCGGCTGCGCTCGAAGGACGGCGAGCACGAGAACGACCTGCAGTTGCAGGCCGGGTCGGCGGTGCTGATGCCCACGATGAACCTCCCGCTGGTCTCGATCATGTGCCAGGTGGGCAAGCCCGTGGGCCATGGGCTCATCCGGTATCCGAGCGCGGACGTGCGGGCGAAGCCGGAGATACGATCGAGACTGTTGGAGCACCCCACCGACCGGGCGCGGGCGCTGGAGGCGCTGGAGATCGGGCGCGCGATGGCGGAGACGGCAGTGATGCGCGACCTGGCGAGGGTGGTGTGGCCGCCGCCGGGGGTGCTGGCGAGCGAGCGCTTCAGCCGGTGGATCTGGGCCTTCTGTGACTCGGGCTATCACCCCTGTGGGACGGTTCCGATGGGGGCGGACGACGACCCCGACGCGGCGACGGACGCGTATGGGCGGGTGCGAGGGACGGAGGGGCTGCTGGTGGCCGACGCGAGCCTGATGCCCACGGTGCCGACGGCGAACACCCACCTGCCGACCCTGATGATCGGTGAACGCTTCGGCGAGTGGCTGCGCGACGGCGTGGTGTGATGCCGTGTTGGAGCATGGTTCGCGTTGGTTGTGTCTCGGCAACGCGGTGCCAAGCTGGTGCCCGCGGCCACGGTCTGGCGCGCGCGTACAACGCGGGACCTGCGCGCATCTCTGGCGTCACCCATCGGGAAGGAAACGATCATGAAGGTGTTGATCCTCGGAGGGACCCGCTTCGTCGGGCGGCTGCTGGCGTGGCGCCTGGTGGCGATGGGCTGTCGGGTCACGATGTTCCACCGGGGGACGCGCGTCGTGCCCTTCGCCGACCGGGTGGAGACGCTCCTCGGAGACCGCGCCACCGGGGTGCTGCCGTCGCTCATCAAGGGCCGGGAGTTCGACGCCACGGTGGACTTCGGGGCCTATGCCCCGGGCGACGTCGAGCCGCTGGTGGACACCGTGGCGCGCTCCGCGCTCGGCCACTACGTGCTCATCTCGACGGGGCAGGTGTACCTGGTGCGCGAGGGCTGCCCGAAGCCGGCGCGCGAGGCCGACTACGACGGCCCGGTGATGGCGCGGCCCGAGGGCGAGGTCGACGGCGCGCAGTGGGACTACGGCTTCGGCAAGCGCCAGTGTGAAGACCTCGTGAGCCACGAGCGGGCGCGCGCGACGCGGGTGCGCATCCCGGTGGTCAACGGCGCGGGCGACTACCACCGCCGCATCGAGTGCTACCTCTGGCGCCTGCTCGACGGCGCGGAGGTGCTGCTGCCCGACGGGGGCGAGGCGCCCATGCGGCACGTGTACGCCGAGGACGTGGCGCGGGCCGTCGCGGGGATGCTGGGCGACGAGCGCACCTTCGGCCAGGCGTACAACCTGTCGCAGGACGAGACGCCGACGCTGCGCGAGCTGCTGGAGCGCATGGCGTGGCGGGTGGGCGCGCCCGCGAAGCTGGTGTCGGTCCCGCGCGAGGCGGTGGAGTCCGCGGGGCTGGTGACGCGCGACCTGTCGCCCTTCTCCCAGCGGTGGATGTCGGACATCGACCCGTCGCGGGCGAAGGCCGAGCTGGGCTTCGTGCATACGCCGTTGTGGGAGTACATCGACCGTGTGGTGGCGGCCTTCCTGGCGCACCCGCCGGGCGACCGGCCGGAGGGGTACGCCCATCGGCCGAGGGAGGTCGAGCTGGCGAGGGTGATGCGAAATGGCTGAGCCCGCCGAAGGTTTGGAGCGGCTGCTGGAGGAGGTCCCGGTGGCGAGCCTGGCCGTCGGCGGAGCGGAGGGCCCGGCGGTGTCGCTGGTGCCGTGGGCGCGCACCCGGGGGCCGACGCGCTTCTGGATCCTGGTGAGCGAGCTGTCGGCGCACACCGCGGCGCTGCGGGCGAGCCCGCGGGCGGGGCTGATGGTGAGCGAGGCGTTCCGGGAGGGAGACCCGCGGAGCAACCACGCCCTGACGCGGGTGATGCTGAGCGTGGAGGCGCGCTTCGTGGGGCGGGACGAGGCGCGCGAGCGCGGGGCGGAGCGGGCGTACCGGGAGCGGTTCCCGATCGCGGAGACGCTCCTGGGCTTGGGGGACTTCCACTGGGTCGAGCTGAGCCCGGTGGGCAGCGGGGGCTTCGTGCAGGGCTTCGGGCGGGCCTACCGGGTGGGCGGCGACGACCTCGGGGAGCTCACGCACGTCACCGGGCGCTGAGAAGGTCAGTATGGACCCCGTCGCGGGCTCATCCGAATCTTACGTTGCGACGTAATACTCAGGGATGACGACACCGCGGCTCCTGATCGATCTGGGCGACTCGACGGCCGCTCCTCCCATGTCGCTCTCCACGGGAGCTTCAGGGGCATAGGCGTTAGAGCGGTGGCCCGATGGGTTCGGTACACACCTTCGTGAGACCTCACCCCCAGCGACGGTCACGGCCACCGCCGCGCGTCGTCCGGGGCGCGCACGTTCTCGAACACCTGGTCGCGCAGGTCGGCGACGCGCTTCACGCGCGGTGCATCGGCCGCGCGCCCCGACACGTCACGCCGGTACAGGCAGCCGTCGGTGGCGTAGAGCAGCGAGCTGTCGTGGTCCCAGTCGGCCCAGTCGAGGCGGCCGAGGTCGATCGCGGCGGGCTCCTTCGCGCGCCCCGACGGCGTCACCAGCACGCGGTAGTCGCACACCGTGAACGGACCGTTCACTGCGCCAACGCCGCGCGTGCTGCGCTCGAGCGTCACGCCGCCGCGCGTCGGGTGCGGCTTCGCGTGGATCCAC
>CAIOSS010000272.1 GCA_903860995.1 uncultured delta proteobacterium
CCCCGGGCACAACACGGCCTACCACGACTATTCGATCGGCTTCCGCTGCTGCGCCTCCGCCGGCGAGGAGTAGGCGCTTCCTGAGTTGTCGCGATCGTGCTTCCCGCGGAAGCATGGAGTAGCGTCCCGCCGCTCATGAGCCGGATGGCATCACCAGGGTCGCAGCTCCCAGGAGGGTTCATCCTCGGGGCGCTGAGCCATGCCGATCGCATCGGGCTGGTATACGAGGCATTCCCTTCCGAGGGGCGCGGGCTGAAGTCGCGCGCGCTGGTGCTTCATCCGCTACACGTCGACGAATTGCGGGACTGGTTCGAGCGCACGGCGGTGCTCGGCCGGGCCTTGAAGCACCCCAACCTCGTCGAGGTGCACGCCCTCGGGTACACCGCCAACCAGCTCCCGGTGATGATCACCGAGTGGACCGAGGGGCGCACCCTCCGCAGCCGCCTCGCGGGCGGCGAGGTCATCGCGGTGCCGGAGATCCGGCGCATCATCGGCGAGGTCGCGGCCGCGCTCGACTACCTCCACGGGCGCAGCCCCCCGGTGCTTCACCGGGTTCTGATGCCCGAGACCGTGCTGATTCCTCCGGCGCCGCAGCCCGTGAAGCTCCTCGCCGTGGGCCACGCCGACCGGCCGCAGCACCCCGCTTCCAAGGCCAACTACCTCTCCCCGGAGGAGCTCGACGGGCACCCCGAGCTCACCCCGGCGGCGGACATCTTCTCGCTCGCGACGCTCACCTTCGAGGCGCTCACCGGGCGCCCGGCCTTCCCGGGCAACAACCCGGGCGCGGTGCTCAGCGCCCTGCAGCGTCGGCAGCTCCCGTACATCGCGCTCGGCCCGCAGGAGGGCCTCGAGCCCCTCGACGATCTCCTCCAACGGGGTTGGTCGCTCGACCCGGCGCGCCGCCCCGCGAGCGCCGGCGCCTTCGCGACCGAGCTCGGCGACGCCCTGGAGACCGTGTCGAGCACGCTGCTCACCTCGCGGCGCACGCTGCGCGACGGGGTGCCGCGCGTCGGGACCATTCCCCCGGTCGCTGGGGTGATGGGGCGTCTGGGGACGACTCGCTTTCCCACGCCGATCCCGACGGGTGCGCGGGTCTCGGCGCGCCCGCTTGCCATGGCCGGGCGGGCTCAGCCCGCTCGACCCATCTCCCCGTTGCTGGGCTCGAGCACTCACGCGCCGCCGCGCATCGGCACGGCGCCGGGACACTCGGGTCTTCCGCCGCGGTCCTCCGGGGGAGGCCCCGAGCTGTCCAGCGCCTACCGGCGCAGCGATGAAGACGCCAACTCGTGGCTGAACCTGGACTCGACCGATCGTGGGGCGCGACCCTCGGCGGTCGTGGCCGAGCTCATGCCGCCCTCCGCAGCCGAGATGCCCACCCCGATGCCCGAGCCGCTCGACGAGGGCGACGCCGAGATCACCACCGGCTTTGTCGACATCGACGACCCCGAGGTGCTCGAGCTGCTCTCCGAGGACTTCACGAGCCCCGCCATCGCCTCGCTGCTGCCGCGCGTCTTCGCCGAGCCGCACCCGGCGCAGTTCGAGGGCGACTTCGCCGATCTACCGCCCCCGCGCCCGTCGAGCCGTCCGCCGCCGCCGAACGTCGCCCCTGCGCCCGCTCCCCGGCCGCGCTTCCCGGCCCCGGTGCGCTCGCTGACCCAGCCGGCGGGCTTCCCGGTTGGATTGCAGCGTCAGTCTCCGACTCCGATGCGCGCCGAGCGACCGCACGAGTTCGACCGGCCGCCCGTCTCGCCCTTCGCTCCGGCCGACGGGCGATCCCGTAACGGAGCCGCGTCCAACCTGCCGTGGCACTCCCGCGAGCTCAAGGTCACCCCGTGGCTCGTCGCCGCGGTGCTCGCGCTCAACCTCGTGCTCACCGGTGCGCTGCTGGTCGTGATGCGGCACTTCCTCGCCTGATCGGGGCGGTGCTAGCGTCTCGCGCCTCATGAGCACCGTTGCCGGTCCGAGGGTCTTCATCGTCGACGCCGTCCGAACGCCCGTCGGGCGGTACCGGGGCGGCCTCGCCACCGTTCGCCCCGACGACCTCGCCGCGCGCACCATCACGGCGCTCCTCGACCGCGTGCCTGCCGCGCGCGAGGCCGTCGACGAGGTGGTGTTCGGCGCCACCAACCAGGCTGGGGAGGACAACCGCAACATCGCGCGGATGGCGCTGCTGCTGGCGGGCCTGCCGTACGAGGTCACCGGGGTGACGGTCAACCGCCTCTGCGGATCAGGCCTCGAGGCGATCCAGTACGCCTACCGAGCGATCGCGACCGGCGAGCGGTCCGTGATGATCGCCGGGGGCGTGGAGAGCATGACCCGCGCGCCCTTCGTCATGGCCAAGGCCGCCGAGGCCTTTGACCGCGCAGTGCCCGCGATGTTCGAC
>CAIOSS010000273.1 GCA_903860995.1 uncultured delta proteobacterium
CTCCATCCGGTGGCGCTCAGTGAGGTCGCGCACGGAGAGGATCGTCGAGCGGGCCGCCGACGGCGACGTGCTCGCGACGCTCACCTCCGAGGAGAACACGCTGCCGTCGGGGCCGTACGCCGCCCGGCGGAAGAGCTGCGCGAGCACCGGCGCCGCGCCCTGCGTCGCCGTCTGGACCACCGCGCCGAGGAGCTCGCCGCCGCCCTCGAGCAGGCGGTCGAGCGGGGCGCCGTCGACGTCGCCGAACATCGCCTGCGCGCGCACGTTGGCGGCCCGCACGTGGCCGTCGGCGTCGACCACCAGGAGGCCGTCGGGGCTGTGCGCGAACACCGAACGAAACGCCCGGCGGCTGACGTCTTGCTGCACGAACGCCGCGAACTGCTCCGCGACACGCTCGAGGATCGACGCGAGGATCGCGTTGGTCGGGTGGTCGAAGGTGCTGCCGATCTCGATCACGCCGATGACCCCGTCGGGGCCGAGCACCGGGGCCGCGCAGAGGGTGCGCACCCCGGCGGCGAGCGCGGCGTCGAGGCGCCGGGACCGCCCCCCGTCGACGAGCACAGACCGGCTGAGGTCATCGATGAGCACGACCTTCCCGGTGCCCCAGACGAGGCCCGGCAGGCCGACGCCCGCGCTGAGCTCGCGGCCGGCCTCGAACGAGAGCTCGCGCGACGTGGCGAGGTAGTCGGGCCCCGCCGGCCCGATGCCCGGCGCCACCGCGCCGGCGACGTACACCAGACGACCCAGGAGCGGATCGACCAGCCACACCTGCGCCGCGCGCATGTCGATCGCCGCGACGATCTCCGCGACGAGGCAGGCGCCCCCGGCCTCGATCGAGTCGGCGCTCAGCAGCAGCGCGGCGACCCGCTGCGTGAGCACCTCGCGCTGTTCGGTCAGCCGCCGCGCGGTGACGTCGGACTCGAGCGCGATGAACCCGGACGGCTCGCCGCGCTCGTCGACGGTCACCCGCGCCTCGATCTGCACCCAGTACTCGCGCCCCGCCTTCGAGTAGTTGAGGACCTCGACCTCGAACGGCTGGCGCGCCCGCACCCATTCGCGCATCTTTTCGATGCTCTCTCGGCTGGACTTCGGGCCCTGCAGAAACGCCCCCGGCCGGCGCCCCAAGACCTCGTCGAGGCGCCACCCCGTGAGGCGCACGAAGCCGTCGTTGACCCACTCGATGTACCCGTCGCGGTCGGTGATGATCACCGCGTTCGAGGTGCGGCTGGCCACCTCCGCGAGGCGCTTGCTCTGCTGGTTGGCGAGGCGCGCCTCGGCCCGTGCGCGGATGTGCTGCTGCAACGCCGAGGCGTGGTTGACGAAGGCCGCGTAGATGGGCACGAACGACGCGTCGAAGGTCGGGAAGAACGGCTGCTTCGCCACGGAGACCCCCGCGACGAGCGCGTACGGTCGGCCCTCGTCGCCGAGGTCGCGCACGCCCCCGACGAGCAGCAGCGCCGCCGGGCGACCGGCGATGGTCGTTCGAGTGGTCGATGGCACCAGCACCGTGCGCTGCGCCAGCGCCTCGCGCGCGAGCGCACCGAGCGTCGTGAGCTCGTCCGCCGTCACGTCGCCGACGCAGCACGTCGCGCACACGCTCACGACAGCGCCGTCGAGGCGCAGCAGCATCGCGTACTCGGTGCTGAAGGTGGTGACCACCTCCTCCGCGGCCAGCCGCCAGAACGGCTCGAGTGCATCGATGCCGAGCGCGCGCTCGCTGAAGCGCAGGAAGCCGTCGCCCGCCTGGTGCTCGCGGTCGAGGCGCGCCCGGCAGTCGATCAGTTGCTGCTGCGTCGTGAGCAGGTGCGCGATCAGCGCGCGGTGTTGTTCGTCGGACGACACACCCGGCAGTCTAGTTCGGGCGCCGGGTGAGCACGTAGAGCGACGTCGTGTAGTTGTGGAAGCGGTTGCGCCCGCCGAGCCGGGTGATTTCGCCGAAGCCGTACATGCCCAGCCACGGCCCGCAGGCGTCGCCGAAGAGGGGCCGCTGCATGTTGGCGACGATCTCGTCCTTCGAGACGCGGTCGAGCATGAGCCGCCCGCGCGCGCCGCAGTCGGTGTGAAAGACCGCGACCGGCGTGCGGCCGCCGGTGCGCGCGGTGATCTCCGCCATCATCGTCGCAAGGTTGGCGAAGATGCGCGCCTCGTCGCGGCGCATGAGCGAGAGCCGCGTGCCCGCCGGGCAGCCCACCGGCATGAGGAGGGTGCCGTCGGGCTCGCGGTGCGTGATCGCCCGGAGCAGGTGCGTGTCGCCGTACTCCGCCGCGAGCTCCGCGCTGAGCTTCACCCCGAGCGCCCCCGGGGGGATGGTGTCGCCCAGGGCCGCCGACTCGGGCAGCCCGAGCGCCGCGGTGTA
>CAIOSS010000274.1 GCA_903860995.1 uncultured delta proteobacterium
CTGCGGCACGACCCCGACGATCCAGCGGGCGGCGGGGGAGAGCTCGCCGTCGCGCGCGGCGGGCGCCCGGTACGCGCTGCCCGCGGGCACCGCCGCGAGGCGGCCGAGGGCGCGGGCCAGCACGGCCTCGCGGCCGCTCAGCTGGTCGAGCATGGCGCGCGAGCGGGAGAGCTCCCCGACGAGGGCCTCGCGCTCGCCGGCGCGGGCGTAGGTGACCGCGCGGGCGAGGGCGACGGTGCCCTTGAGCAGCGGCAGCGCCTCCGGGGCGGCGTCGACGAGGGCGGCCTCCGCGCGGGCCGCGGTGGACTCGCCCGCGGCGGCGAGCATGAGCGCGCGGTTGGCCCGCAGCGCCAGGCGGTACTGCCGCCCGTGCGCCCGGGCGATGAGGGGGAGGTTCAGCGCGAGGGCCTGCGCGGACAGCGCGAGCGCAGCCGGGGTGTCACCCTGCGCGAAGAGCACGTAGGCGCGCTGCGAGAGCACGGCCATGCCCACGAGGCCGGTGCGGCGCGCCGGGGGGATGGTGTCGAGCAGCGCGAGGGTCTCGTCGTAGCGACCCTGCGTGAGCAGGTCGTGGGCGGCGTTGTTGATCATCACCGCAGGGCCGATGCGCTGCATCCGGACGCCCGCGGCGATGAAGACGGCGCCGCCGAACGCGAAGCCCGCGGCCATGGTCGACGCCCCGCCGAGCAGCACGGCGACGCCGAGGCCGAGGGTGAGGTAGGCCGCGCCGAGGAGCAGCATCCGGCGGGCGGAGCGGCTCATCGGGTGCGGGGGCAGCGCGGGCTTCGGGCGCGACGGGTCGGTCATCGGTGAGGGTGCGGGGTGGGGCGCGGCGGCGCTCAGAACCTGCGGCTCCAGCGGCTGTTGGCGATGCGGTTGCCCGCGGCGTTGATGAACTCCACCGTGAGGGTGCGGGTGCTCGGGTCGGCGCGGAGCACGGTGTAGTTGTGGACGTCGTGCACCAGCACGGGCCACTGCGACGGGCGGACGGACGGGCGCGAGTCGCGGTTGGCGCCCGCGGGCCCCATGATGACCTCCCAGATGTCGCCCCAGGCCCCGGCGGCCTCGACGGTGCACACGCCGCCGAAGTGCACGTCGCCGGAGAGCCAGACCACCCCGCGGAGGCGGTTGTTGGCGATGTGGTTGAGGATCTCCCGGCGCGCCCCGGCGTAGCCGTTCCAGTTGTCGCTGTCGGCCCCGGCGCGGTCGACGATGGGCACCGAGTTGACGATGAACTTGAACACGCACGGCGAGGCGCGCAGACCGGATTTCAGCCAGTCCATCTGCGCGCGGGAGAGGTAGGTCGAGGCGCGCGAGGCGTCCGTCGAGCGGGTCGAGGGGCGGCGCTCGGCGCGGCAGTCGAGGATGAAGATCTCCGCCGTGCGGCCCCAGCGGAAGCTGCGCCAGAGGCGGTCCGGCGCGGCGGTGTTGCGTCGGGTCGCGCGGTGCTCGAAGAAGGCCTGGCGCGCGGTGGCGAGGCGCGCCCCGCTGATGGTCTCGGGGTTCCAGTTGTTGAACACCTCGTGGTCGTCCCAGGTGAGGTACATCCCGGTCGCGCGGTGCAGCGCGCGCATCCCCGCGGAGGCCCAGTTCTCGGCGTACCTGGCGCGGTACTGCTCGATGGTGACGGCGTTGTCGCCGTGGTCGGCGTAGGTGTGGTCGCCGGCGTGGATGAAGAAGTCCAGGTCGGTGCGCGAGCCCGCGTGCTGGAGCACCGGGAAGGGCCGGTGGGACTGGTTGGAGCACGAGGTGCCGCCGAAGGTGATCGGGAGCATCGAGTCCGCGGGGATGGCGGTCTGCACGCGCCCCACGAGGCTGCGCCCCGTCGGCCGATCGGTGGGCCCCGTGAGGAAGGCGTACAGGTGCTGCCGGTTGGGTCGCAGCCCCGTCACGACGGTGCGCACGAAGCCCGCCGAGGAGGGCGTCACGCGGCCGTTGAAGCGCGTCGCCGCGATGCGGCTGCCCTCCATTTCCAGCACCCGAAGCGAGACCGGCCCGGCGCCCTCGTAGCGGGTCCAGAACATCACCGAGGTGTCGGCGGCGTCGCCGGCCATCACACCGATGGGAAACTGCGCCGCGCGCTCGGGCAAGCCCCGGAAGTCCGGGTTGACCGGCAGGCCTGCGTCCCGCACCGCGCCGGTGTCGCGGGGCACGTCCCCGGGCACGTCCACGCCGAGGTCCCGGGGCACGTCCCCGGGCACGTCCACGCCGAGGTCCCGGGGTACGTCGCGCGGGGTGTCCATGGGCACGTCGGCGCCCGCGTCGGCGCCTGCGTCGAGGCTCGTCGGAACGTCGTCCGCCGGGCCGGTGGCGTCGACCGCGGCGTCGAAGTCCTCGATCGGCGGCGCGTCGGGGTCGGCGTCGAGGATCTCGTCGGGCCCGGAGTCGAAGTCCTCGAGCACCTCGCCGTCGGGCACCGTCGCGGCGTCTTCGCCCGCGCAGCCCACCATGCCGGCGGCGCCGGCGACCTGGATGAACGTCCGTCGGGTCAGCTTCATCGGGTTGCTCGCTCGCTCGGTCGGGCTCAGCGCCAGCGGAAGTACGCCGCGCGCACGGCCTGACCGCGGCGCGGCCGGTAGGTGTTGCCGCGGAAGAGGATCGTCCGCGCGGAGTCGTCGTAGTCGAAGCCGTCGGCGCGCGAGCGCGGGGTGAGCACGTCGTCGACGCGCACCCGCAGCGAGGCCGAGATGGGCGGCACCGTCACCTGGAACTCGCTCGTCGCCCCCGCCACCGCGTCGACGATGCGCGACAGCGCCGCGGACACCTCGGCGTCCGAGGCCGTGCTGATGGGGATGTACGCCCCGCCGTTGCCGGTCACCACGCAGGGGACGAAGTTGTCCGTCGACGGGCACGCCGAGCGCGAGAACAGGTTGGCCATCGCGAAGGTGAGCCAGCCGTTGCTCCCGAACCACCGGGTCACCGCGCGCACCCGGTCTTCGCGCAGCGCGCCCCAGCGCACCCGGTCGTTGGCGAAGTAGCGCAGGTCGTCGTTGGTGCCGGCCTCGTCGGTCACCAGGAAGGCCACCCGCTGCGCGCCCGCCCGGAAGCGCCGGCGGTCGTCCGGGTCCATGGCGCGGCGGTCCATCGCGAGCGCGGTGGTGACCGCCGCGGCGACGGGCTCCTCCTCGCCGCCCTCCAGGGGGTACGGCTGGCGGGTGTCGCGCAGGTCGTCGCCGAAGCGCTGGTACGTGACCTCCCACGCGAGCTGCCGCGCGCCGTCGGGGTCGGCCCCGTTGATCCACGCGAAGCCAGGGTTGTCCAGGTCTGGGCCCTGCGACGCGCTGCCGGCCTGCACCACGCCCACCCGCAGGTCGATGCCCGCCGCGCTCATCTCCCGGAAGAAGCGCGCCGCCACGTTGCCCAGGCGCTCCTGGTCGTCCTCCATCGAGCGCGAGGTGTCCACCAGCCAGAGGAAGTCCGCCGTCACGTTGCGCGTCGCCACGATGCGCTGGCAGAGCGTGTCGAGCGTCGCCCGCGCGTCGCCCAGCCCCGTGGCGTTGGTGAGGTCCTGGAGCCGGATGGCGGTGCTCGCGCGCGGGTCGTCGAAGCGCGACTCCGGGGCCGCCGCCACGACGATCACCGCGCGCCCGATCTCCGGTCGCAGCACCGTGCTCACCTCCAGGGTGAAGCTCCGCGCGCCGCGGAAGCCCGCCCGCGACGGCCCCGGGTTGAGCATCGTGACGTCGCGCGCCACCCGGTCGCGCACCACCGCCGCGGTGGTCTCCTGCGACGCGAGGCGAAACGAGCTCCGGCGCAGCAGCCACCCCTCGTCGGTGCGGCTCTCGCGGCCGACGAGCACCGGCACCGCGCCCACGCTGGCCGCGATGCGCCCCTCCCACACCCCCGCGGCCTCGGCGAGGGAGCGCGACTCGGGCAGCTCGATCACCAGCGCGGCCACGTCGTCCGAGGGCGCGTCGGTGGCCATCGCCGTGAACGACCGCGCCGCGTCGTCGGCCACCCGCGGCGTCGACCACGCGGGGTCGAGCGCGATCTGCGCCTGCGAGCGGGCGAGCGCCGCGACCGTGGGCTCCTCCAGCGCGTCGCCGGGGCACAGCGGGTCGAGCGGGTCGGCGATGACCGTCACCGGGCACTGGAGCGCCTCGCCGCTGCGCAGCCGGTACGGCGTGGTGACCACGAGGTCGTAGGTGCCCTGCACGTCGGGGGTGAGCGCGGCGCGGTCGTCGCCCGCGGAGGTGACCGTCGCCACCGAGCGCCGCGGCGCCTGCCGCAGCGCCCAGGCGTAGCCCGTGGACTGCGGCGTGACGTCGTCGACGACCAGGCGCAGCGCGGCCTCGGTGGTCACCCGGGCGCGCACCCGCAGCGCGCGGCAGCGGGGCTCCGGCGCGAGCTGCGGGGCGTCGACCGAGGCGTCCACCGGGGTCGGCGGGTCGACCCGCAGGCCCGTGCGCGCGCCGCACCCCGCCGCGAGCAGCGCCGCCACGGTGATCCCCAGCCAGCGTCCCTCGAACCGTGGCGTCATGGGAGTGGGCTACTACCGCAGCCCGCGGGTCGCGTCACCCGCCGCCGCGACGCGCCGCAGCCAGCGCCGCGACGAGCTCGTCGTGCACCCGCCCGTTGCTCGCCGCCAGCCATCCCTCGCGGAAGTCGAGCGCGCCGCCGTCGAGGGCCGTGGCGCAACCGCCCGCCTCGCTCACCAGCAGGGCGCCCGCGGCGAGGTCCCAGGGCTTGAGGAAGCGCTCCCAGTAGCCGTCGAAGGTGCCGTCGGCCGTGAGGCACAGGTCGAGCGCGGCGGCCCCGCAGCGACGCACGCCCCGGGAGCGCCGGGTGAGGGCCGCGAACTCCGCGAAGTTGTCGAGGGGGTTGGTGGCGTTGTCGTAGGGGAACCCCGTCGCCAGCAGCGCCCGGTCGAGGGAGGCCGTGATGCTTACCTGGCAGGGTATTCCGTTGCGGTAGGCGCCGTGGCCGAGCGCGCCGTGCCACGCCAGGCCGAGGGCGGGCGCGACCACCGCGCCGGCGAGCAGCGCGGAACCCATCGCGAGCCCGACGGACACCGCGAAGAAGGGATGCCCGTGGACGAAGTTGGTGGTGCCGTCGAGGGGGTCGGCCCAGAGCGCGAGGCCGTCGGGGAAGGGGCCGGTGCTGCTCTCCTCGGCCACGAGGGCGACGCCGGGGAAGGCCCGCGCGAGGGCGTCGCGGAGGCGGTCTTCGCTGGCGCGGTCCCAGCGGGTGACGAGGTCGATGGGGCCCTTGTGCTCCACCTCGACCGGGCGGCGGTAGCCCTCCATCAGGACGGCGGCGGCCTCCCGGGCCGCGGCCAGCAGCGCGTCTGCGTCGGCGAGGGTGACGTCCATGGGCGCCGCGCGGTCTACCACACCACCCGCGCATGGCGGGACCGCCCCCGCGCCGCTACCATCGCCTACCCCCCCCCCGATGCGCCGCACGAACTCCCACTCGACGATGCTGGCCTTCGCGGCGATCGGGGTCTTCGCCTACGGGGTCGAGCACTGGCGCAGCCGAACGGCCGCGCGCGCCGGGCGCAGCGAGCGCGAGCGCTTCGCCGCCCTGGGGCTGTGCCTCGTCGGGCCCGACGGGGCGCGCCGGGTCGACCACGTCGACGAGACCCGCCAGCGCCTGCGCCGCCTCGCGATGGACACCTCGCTCACCCCGTCGCCCACCTGGATCGACGACTGCCTCCCGCTCGCCCGCGCGCTGACGGTGGAGGGCGCCGCGGTCGACGTCACCGGCCGACCCGGCGCGGCCCGCACCCAGGTGGCCCGCCGCGCGCGAGAGCTCACCCGGGCCATGTCGCGCGTGGGCCTCGTGTGGCAGGTGCGGGCAGGCGACGCCGAGACCGACCTCGACCTCGTGGCCGAGCTGCTCGCGCGTACCGCCGCGGAGATCGACCTCGCCACCGGCGGGGGCATGGTCTTCGAGTCGAAGGGCCGGCGCGCCCCGGCGGTGACCCCGATGCCCACGCCGGTGACCATCGACCTCCCGGGGCTCTTCCCGCTGCCGCTCGGGAGCCCGCGGCGCTTCCTCGTCGGCACGCCCGCCCCGGCGATCTCGGCGGTGTCCCTAGGGCTCGGCGCTCCTACGGTGGTGGTGCGGGCGCGCGACGAGGCGCGGGTGTGGTCGCTGGGCCCGTCGGGGCTGGTGCGGGTGCTGCCCGAAGACGGCCGCGGGGACGGGCTCTCGCCGGTGCTGCTCGACGGGGTCGACGCGGCGCTCGGGGTGGCGCGCATCGCGGCGCCGCCCGCGGGGGTCGACCCGACCGGGGTGCGGCTCGACGGGGTCGTGCGCGACGGGGTGTTCTGGCTGGGCGAGGCCGTGCGGGGGCAGGGGCCGGTGCTGGCGCGCCTCCCGGTGGCGGGCCGAGAGCCGGCCACGGCGGTGCGGCTCTTACAAAGCTCGGTAAGCTCCACGGAGGACGAGCGGATCGCGGTGGGCGAAGGCACCGCGGCGGTCTTCGCGGCGTACACGACGCCCGAGGGCGACGGGGCGGCGGTGCGCGTGGTGCGGGCGACGGGCGGCGCGCGGGCGGCGGTGCTGCCGGTGCCGGTGCCCGACGCGTGGCGCACCCGCGACCGGCGGCCGGGGCTCACGATGTGCCGCACCGGCGCGACGCTCTGGCTGGCGGTGACGGGGCGTGACCAGTGGCGCCTCGCGACCATCGACGGCGCCGCGGCGAGGGAGGTGTGGAGCGCGCGGCCCGGCCCCGGGCGGCGCTTCGACGAGGCGGCGACGCTGCGCTGCGACGCGGGGGGGCTGCTGCTGC
>CAIOSS010000275.1 GCA_903860995.1 uncultured delta proteobacterium
CAGGTCCGCGGGGCGACTCCCCCGGCGCCGAGGCGGAGCCGCTCGGGCGCGCCGCCGCCGGCGAACACCCCCCCGTCGAGCTCTTCGACGGAGGCGATCCCTACCCCCTCCGCGGCGAGGGGGTAGCGCCCGCGGGGCACGCTCCCGAGCAGGGTCACCCGGTGTCCGCGGCGCGCGAGGGCGATGGCCATCTCGCGCACGAAGGCCCCGGCGGAGGGGTCGCCGTCGTGCGGCAGGCTCGTCGTCAGCATCGCGATCGCGCGGCGGGCCATGGGCCCCATCGGACTAGCACGCCGCCGGGACCGCGGCGGGTTGTGCCATTGCCCCTCCCGCGCGCGCGCCCGGTGCGTTTATATACCCGGTATGTTCACCCGAATCCTCATCGCCAACCGCGGCGAGATCGCCGCCCGCATCGCCCGCACCTGCCGCCGCCTCGGCATCGCCACGGTGGGCATCCACTCCGAGGCCGACGCCGACGCGCTGCACCCGTCGGTGATGGACGAGAGCCACCTCGTAGGCCCCGCCGCCGTGCGCGAGAGCTACATGAACGTCGCGGCCATCCTCGAGGTGGCAAAGCGCACCGGCGCGCAGGCGGTGCACCCCGGCTACGGGCTGCTCAGCGAGAAGTCCCACTTCGCGCGCGCCGTCATCGACGCGGGCCTCACCTGGATCGGCCCCTCCCCCGAGGCGCTCGACGCGCTCGGCGACAAGATGCTCTCGCGCGCGACGGCCATCGCCGCGGGGGTGTCCCCCGTGCCGGGCGCCAACGCGCCGGTGGAGTCGGTCGCGGAGGCCGAGGCGATCCTCGCGCGCATCGGGTACCCCGCGCTGGTGAAGCCCGTCGGCGGCGGCGGCGGCATCGGGATGCAGGTGGTGCGCGACCCCGGCGGCATCGAGCGGGCGATGAAGTCCGCGAGCGACCGCGCGGCGCAGTCCTTCGGCGACGCGCGGGTGTACGTCGAGCGCTTCATCGAGCGGCCGCGGCACATCGAGGTGCAGATCTTCGGCGACACCCACGGCGAGGTGGTCGCCCTCGGAGAGCGGGAGTGCTCGCTCCAGCGACGGCACCAGAAGATCGTCGAGGAGTCCCCGGCGCCGGCCTTCCACGGCGAGGAGGGTAGGGTCTACCGCGAGCGCATCCTCGACGCGGCGGTGCGCATCGGGCGCGCGGCGCGCTACGTCGGCGCCGGCACCTGCGAGTTCATCTGGGACGAGTCGCGCAAGGAGTTCTACTTCCTGGAGGTGAACTGCCGCATCCAGGTGGAGCACCCGGTGACGGAGATGGTCACCGGGCTCGACCTCGTGGAGCAGCAGATCAGGGTGGCGCTGGGCGAGCCGCTGCCCGCGGCGCTGCGCGCGGTGACCCTCCAGGGCCACGCCATCGAGGCGCGGCTCTACGCAGAGGACCCCGCGAAGGGATTCATCCCCAAGCCCGGCGACGTCACGACCCTCACCTGGCCCGCCGAGGTGGAGGGCTCGCTGCGCATCGACGCGGGCGTGCGCGCGCCCGGGAGGGTGACGCCCTACTACGACCCGATGATCGCCAAGCTCATCGCGCACGCCCCGACGCGGGCCGAGGCCATCGCGCGCCTGGGCGATGCCCTCGCGGGCGTCGAGGTCGCGCCGCTGGTGACCAACCTGGCCTTCCTCAAGGCGGTGCTGCGCTCCGAGGAGTTCGCGGCGGGGGCCTACGACACGACCTTCGCCGAGGCCTTCGCGAAGCGGAAATAGTCCACGGCCATGACCTTCCGCGACGCCTTCGTCTCGATCGCGGTGGCGGTGGCCGCGGGCCTGCTCATCGGCGCCGAGCGGCAGCAGAGCGCCACCGCGGCCCAGCGGAAGGACTTCGGCGGCATCCGCACCTTCCCGATGGTGGCGCTGCTGGGTGCCCTCGGCGCCCTCGCGCAGCCCGCCGCGGGCGTCTGGCTGCTCGTCGGGCTGCTCTACGGCGTCGTGCTCTTCGTGGCGAAGGCCGCGCAGCACGGCGCCGGGACGGCCGGGCTGTACGTCTCGTCGGTGCTCGCGGGCCTCACCGACGTGGCCGCCATCACGCTCTCGGTGGTCGACATGCACCGCGGCGGGCTCGCGAGCGGCACCGCGGCGACGGCCATCATGCTGGCGGCGCTCACGAACACGGTCGTGAAGTCCGGGGTGGCGATCTCCGTGGGCGGCGCGGCGGTGGGCCGCCCGGTCGCGGCGACGCTCGGCGCCGGGCTGGCGGCCGGCGGGGTCGTGCTGGCGGTGATGGCGTAGCGCCGTCGCCGACGGTGCTCATCGGCGCCGGCATCCCCGGCGCCCTCGCCCTCCTCTGGTGGCTGTGCTCGCTCGCGGCGCGCCTCGGGTCACACCCCCTCGACGTCGGCCTGCTGGCCTGCACGGTCGTGATGAGCGGCTCCAACGTCCCGCTCCTCGACATCGGCGGCGGCGCGCTCTGCGTGGCGCTGCTCTGCGCCCACCTCGCGCGGCGTGAGCGCTTCTGGCGGGGCATCACCCCGGCGCACGCCGCGCGAGGGTGACGGGTCAGTGCTGGCCGGCGTGTGCGACGGCCTGGAGGGCGGGGGTCGCGAGCTCCTCGCAGCGCGCGTGGATCGGCGGGGTGCTCGGGCTGGTGGCGGTGAGCTCCCGCTGGGTGCGCCCGTCGAGGCCCACCACGCGGACGGGACCGAAGGTGCGAAGCACCTCCTCGAGGGGCTGCGTCGCGCGGGGCGCGGCCCCGGGGCCCTGAGCCTGGCAGGCCTGGAGCTGCTGGGCGAAGGTCGCGTCGGCGGGCAGCGCCCCGGCGGCGGCGCAGGGCGGGCCGACCTGGACGGGCGCGGACGCGGTGCCGACGACGACGACGAGCGCGCGGTCAGGCTGGATGTAGCGCCGCGCGGTGGCGAGCGAAGCCGCGGCGTCGACGGCGGTGACGCGGGCGCGGAGCGTGTCGTAGTAGTCCGCGGGCAGGCCGAAGATGCGCATCGACGACACGAGGTCGGCGACGTTTCCCGGGGTCTCGATGGAGAGGGGGAAGCTGTCGGTGAGGTACGAGCGCGTCATGGCGAGCTCGGGGTCGGGCGCCGCCTCGGTGGTGAGGCACTCCATGTGGCGGAAGAGGGCGTGCAGGGCGTCGCCGGTGACGGCGTTGCGCACCTGGCCGCCCGCGAACCACTGGCTGGCCCCGACGTTCTCGCCCATGCGGGCGTAGACGCCGTAGGAGAGCGAGCGGAGCTCGCGGAGGTCCATGAAGAGCCGCGACGAGACGCCGCCGCCGAGGACCTGGTTGGCCACGGTGAAGGGCACCCAGTCGGGGTCGCCGCGGCGCAGCGACACGTTGCCGATGCGGATGGCGCTCTGGGCCGACTCGGGCCGGTCGACCAGCACGATCTGCCGGGCGGTGCGGGCGGGCACGTCGGCGATGGGGACGACCGGCGAGGTGCCCCGGCGCAGGGTCCCGAGCGTGCGGCTGAGCAGCGCGTCGAAGGCCGCGGGCTGCACGTCGCCCACGACCGTGAGGACCATGTTGCCCGCGACGTAGCGCGCGCGGTGGAAGGCCATGAAGTCCGCGCGGGTGACGCGGGCGAGCACCGCGGGGCTCGTGTCGAAGCGACCGTAGGGGTGCGTCGTGCCGTACAGCCCCTCGTAGAACGCGCGCCGGGTGAGCCAGCTCGGATCGTTGCGCGACTGCTGCAGCCGGTCGGTCTCGCGGCGCCTGAGCTTGTTGATCTCCACCTGCGGGAAGGTCGGGCGCGCCAGCACGTCCGCGAGGAGGGTGAGGGCCGTCTCGGCGTGGTCGCGCAGCACCGCCACGGAGAGCACCGTCACGTCGGCGCTGGTGGACACGTCGAGGCTGCCGCCCACGAACTCGATGGTCTCGGCGATCTGGGCGCTGCTGCGGGTGGTGGTGCCCTCGCGGAGCATGTCGCCGGTGAGCGACGCGAGGCCCGGGAGGTTGGCCGGATCGGTCGACGAGCCCGCGCGCACGACGAGCCGGAGGTGGAGCACCGGGAGCGTGTGGTACTCGACGAGCTGCACCGCGAGCCCGTTGCCCAGGGTGGTGGCGCGCACCGGGGGGAGGTGCACGTCGCGGGCGGGCCCCGGCGTGGGGACCGCGACGGGCACGGGGGCGGGCGTGGCGGCGCCCGCGTCGGCGTCGGGCGCAGGGGTCGGGACGACGGCGACGGGCGCCGGGGTCTGGGTGCTACCGCAGGCGGCGAGCACGAGGGCGAGGGCGAAGGAGAGTCGGCGCATCGGGTGGTTCCTCGGTTCGATCAGCGGATGGCAGGCGTGGGGGCGCGGGGCGCGGGCGCAGCGGGTGCGGCGGGCGCAGGCGCGGCGGGGCGCGGGACCACGTCGAGCACGGTGCGGTTCTCGGGTCGGAAGTACTGTCCCGCGACGCGCTGCACGTCGGCGGCGCTCACGGCGAGGTAGCGGTCGAGCTCGGTGCGCAGCAGCGCCGCGTTGCCGTCGTACATCTCGAACTCCGCGAGCCGGCGGGCCCGAGCGAGGTTGCTCTGGAGCCCGAACACGAAGGCGCGGCGGAAGAGATTGCGGGCCTTGTCGAGCTCGCGCGCGGTGATGCCCTCGCGGGCGATCGCCTCCATCTGCCGATAGATCACCTCGCGCGCCTCCGCGGGCTGGTGACCGCTCGCGAGCACGCACCACACCGTGAACACGTCCGGACCGCGGCGGTCTTCCGTGTCGACGGAGATCTCGCTGGCGATCTCGCGCGTCTTCACCAGCTCCTGGTAGAGCCGCGAGCTCTCGCCGCTCGCGAGCACCGTGGCGAGGATGTCGAGGGGGTAGTGGTCGGGCGCGCGCCGCGTGGGGATGTGATACGAGAGGTGGAAGGCGGGCAGCGGCGCGAAGCGGTCTTCGATCGACCCGGTGCGCTCGGCCGTCTGCGCGGTGAAGCCCGGGTCGACCCACGGGCCGGCGTGGCGCGCAGGGATGGCGCCGAAGTGCTGCCGGACGAGGGCGAGCGCCTGCGCGGGGTCGAAGTCACCCGCCAGGGAGATCACCGCGTTGTCGGGCGCGTAGTAGCGGTCGTGGAAGGTGCGGACGTCGTCCAGCGAGGCTCGCTGGAGGTCGGCCATGTCGCCGATGACGCTGTGCTCGTAGGGCCAGTACCCTTGGAAGGCGAGGGCGTCGCGCTGGATGAACGACGGGACGTACGGGCGGTTTTCGTACGACTGCCGACGCTCCTCCATCACCGTCTGCCGCTGGTTTTCGAAGTTCTCCGCGGTGATGGCCAGCGAGCGCATGCGGTCGGCCTCCAGGAAGATGCCGACCTCGAGCGCGTTGGCGGGGAGCGTCTCGAAGTAGTTGGTGCGGTCCTCCGAGGTGGTGCCGTTGAGCGAGCCCCCTTGGGTGCTGATGAGCCGGAAGTGCTCACCCTTGCCGACGTTGGCGCTCCCCTGAAACATCATGTGCTCGAAGAGGTGCGCGAAGCCCGAGCGCCCCCGCTCCTCCACCCGCGCGCCGACATCGTAGTAGACCGCGACGGCCACCGTCGGGGAGGTGTGGTCGGGGCTGAGCACCACCCGCAGGCCGTTGTCGAGCCGCTCTACCTGCACGGGCACCGGGAGTTCCTGCGCCTGCGCCGCCCCCGCGAGGCCGATCACCCCGGCGGCCATCCACGTCGCGACCGTCGTTCCAACCCGTCGATTGACCACCGCTGCTCCCTCTGTCTGACCGCGCACCAACCGCGCGACTCGCGAGATAGCACCGGCAGGAGAGAACCTTCAAGCGTGTGCCCTGGAGCCCGCGACCCTGGCAGAGCCCCCTTCAAGGGCACTCAACAAACATTCGACAAAGTGAAACCATGCTCGCCTGTACTGCGTCTTATCGAGCGTAGAGTGACTCTACAAACCTTCGTCTAGCCTGGTATGGACGAGGCAGGAATTGCCGTTTCCGGGAGTAGACACCCGGCAGGAGGTCGTGCATGTCGAGCAGTGAGATGACGGGCGGCGGGTCGGCGAACGGAAGCTCTGGGGGGTCCAGCGAGGTCAGCGCGTCCCCGCGCAAGAAGCAGCGCCGCGGCTTCGCGGCGATGGACTCGGCGAAGCAGAAGGAGATCGCCAGCAAGGGCGGCAAGGCGTCCCACGCTCACGGCACCGGCCATGAGTGGAACGCCTCCAGCGCCCGCGAGGCAGGCCGAAAGGGGGGCCTCGCCTCTCACGGCGGCCGCGGCAAGAACGCCGGCGCCCAGTAGTCCGCGACGCCCCGCTACTCCGCGGCGGATCGACGCAAGATCTCTCCTATCGCCCACCCGGCCGCCTCGGCCGACGCCCCCGTTGAGCTGTCTCGATGGGCCTGGAGTACCGGGAGGTGCCTGCGATCCCCGGTGTTTCCCAGCACCACTGCCGCGTTTCGCGCCATCCCCTCCCAGCCGGGGCGCGCCAGGGGAGAGCCCTCCGCGAGGGCCCCCCATCGCCCGGCGTCCATCGCGAGGATCGCCTCGGGGGAGAGCTCACGCCACCGCGGGTCGGGCGCGAAGCCTGCCGTCTCGTGGAGCGGCGGCGGCGCAGTGCGATTGAACGGGCACACGTCCTGGCAGTCGTCGCAGCCGAAGATCCGGTCGCCGACGCCCGCGCGCAGACCCTCGTCGATGGGCCCCTCGTGCTCGATGGTGAGGTAGCTCACGCACCGGCGAGCATCGAGGACGTGCGAGGCCACGAAGGCCTGCGTCGGGCACGCATCGAGGCAGCGGGTGCATGACCCGCAGCGCTCCTCCATGGGCTCGTCGGGGGGGAGCGCGAGGTCGGTCACCACCTCACCCAGCAGCAGGTAGCTCCCGAGGCCCGGCGCGATGATGCAGCCGTTGCGCCCGACGAAGCCGACGCCCGCGCGGCGGGCCCACGCGCGCTCCAGCACCGGCGCCGTGTCGACGAGCGGGCGGGCCTCGGCGCCGTGCTCACGGCGCAGCCAGGCCGCGAGCCGACGGAGCTTCTTGCGAAGGAAGTTGTGGTAGTCGCCCCCGCGCGCGTAGCGGGCGACCGCGGCGCCGGGCATGGGCGAGCGCTCGTCGCCCCGGTGGTACGAGAGCGCGCAGACGATCACCGAGCGGGCCTCGTCGAGGATGCCAGGGCCGCGCACGTCGCGTCGCACGACGGGGTTTTCACCCAGCCAGGCCATGGTCCCGTGGCGACCGC
>CAIOSS010000276.1 GCA_903860995.1 uncultured delta proteobacterium
AGGATGCGCTCGCTGCGCAGGGTGGCGCCCTCCTTGATGAGCTCGTTGGGCGTGGCCGCGACGGGGTAGCGCGCGAGGGTCTTCGCGTCGGCCGCGGGGACGCGCGCGCGGATCTCCTCCCAGGTGTAGCGGGCGACGGGCATCGGCTCGACCGCCTTGCGACTCCGCACCCTGGGCCGCGCGGGCGTCGGTATGATGGCGACGGGGTGCGCGAAGAGGTTCTCGTGCTTCTTCGTCGCGAAGCGCTCGGCAGCGGTGGTGCCGTCGCGGCGGGTGATCACGTAGTGGTGGATCACCGTCAGCGACGAGAGCACCCACGCGCGCTCGGACACCGAGAGCCCCAGCGCCGCGACGTGGACGCTCACCATCCGGTGCCACGCCCGCACCCACTCCACGAGCGACGGCAACACCCGCACCTATCCCCCGAAGTGCGCCTCGGCGGCAGCGCGGTCGACCCCAATCCTTATCTTCCGTAAGCGATGCTCTCGGACCATCACCGCGACGGCGAACTCCCCGCGCGGGCCTCCGTCACCGGTCTTCGGGGTTCGACCGGTCGTGTTCGCTCGCTCTCGGGTGGCGCAGGATCGCGCCACGTCGAGGGCGTCCTGGAGAAACGCCCGTCGGTGCGGCTCGCTCTCGATCCGGGTCGCGCGCTCGAGCGCCCTCACCCCGTGCGGCCGGACATTTCACGCGGGTTCCCCCACGAGCCCGCAAAGTGCGCCGCGGGAAGCTTTGTCCTCGCATCGCAGCGGGGCGCTTGGCACCCTGCCGCGCCATGAAGCGAGGCTCGATTCTCCCCTGGACTGCGCTGCTCCTCATCGGGTGCGGAGCCGCGCGCGCGCGAACGCAGACCCAGACCGCGATGACCACGACAACGCGCACGGCGACGGCGGAGGTCTCCGCGGGAGGCGAACGCGCCGCGGTTCCGGCAACCGCCGCGACCGCCGTGCCGATCCGCGGCGACCGCTGGACCGCCACCCTCGCAGCGGGCTGGACCGAGAACGCCGGTCCGCAATGGGTGGCGGTCATCGCGCCCGAGCGCCGCGAGCGCAGGGTCTTCACGGTCCGGACGATCCGGGGGCCCGGCACCCACGACGGGCTGGTCAGCGCGGTGTCGGCGGAATTGCAACAGAGGGGCGCGACCACCGACGCGCCGCGGATCTTCGACCATCACGGGCAGCGTGCGGTGGAGTTCACGGCGCGCTTCCCTCCGCGCATGCAGACGTTGCCCCTGCACACGGCGCTGCTCATCGAGCGGCAGCAGGGCCTGGTCATCTCGTGCACCGGCGACGCGCCCGAGGGGCTCGAGGCCCTGTGCCGGAGCATGATCGACGGGGCGTGGTTTGGCCCGAGCGCCGACGCGCGACCGACGGACCCCGCGGCGACCGAGCGCCAGTGGATCGGCGCGCAGGGGCGCTTCGTCCAGGCCCCCGCCGCATGGCGCGTGTCCAACTCCGAGACCAACGGACAGCCGAGGGTCCTCGCCAGCGACGAAGGAGAGCACCGCGCGGTAAACCTGCGCTTCATCGACAACATTCGGAGTTCGCCTGAACAAGTCATCGAGGGGGGACGGCAGGGCGCGATCAACGACCGCGCCAACACCATCACGGACTTCGAGCCGATTCGGGTCCGAGGACGGCAAGGTCTGGTGATGCGAGGGACCCGCCAGCAGGCCAACGGCTCCCCGTCGACCGCGCTCAATTGGTTGATCGCCGCCGGTCCGGAGACCTATGTCATCGCGAGCTGCGTGGGCCCCGTGGACACCGTCGCGGCCCACCCCGAGCCTTGCCGCGCCGCGCTCGAGAGCCTGCGCGTGAGCGCGCGCTGAGGCGTCCCTCGCG
>CAIOSS010000277.1 GCA_903860995.1 uncultured delta proteobacterium
CTCACCTGACAGTTCGTAGACGAACTCAACCGTTCGACAGAGCCCCTCTCCATTCATGGAGAGGGGCGCGCGGCAGCGCGGGTGAGGTCGCCCGTCGTCCCTCGGCGTAGGTTCGCGATCTCCTCGCGCGTCGCGGTGACGTCGGCCTGCACCTCCCATAGGCGCCCCAGCAGCATCACGTAGCCGCCGCCGCAGATGACGATGGCGCTGACGGTCGCCCACAGGCCCGGCAGGCGCCCGATGCCGAAGCACGCCACGGCCGTCACGAGCATCGCCGCGAAGACCTTGCGGTAGAGCGGCTGGCGGCGGCGGTAGTCGGCGAGCGTGGCCTCCAGCCGGGTCGCGCGGGCCTCGTAGCGGGCGATGCGCTCGCGCACCGTCGCGGAGAGGGCGCTGTCGTCGGGATCGGCCATCGCCTCCCCCAAGCGCCCTCGTCAGACGAAGAGCGAGCTGATGGAGTCGCTGTTGTGGATGCGGCGGATCGCCTCGCCCAGCAGCGGCGCCAGCGAGGCCTGGCGGAACTTCGGGCTCACCTGCGCCTCGCCGCGCAGCGGGATGGAGTCGGTCACGATCACCTGCACCAGCGGCGAGTCGACGATGCGGTGCACCGCCGGGCCCGAGAGCACCGCGTGGGTGGCGGCGGCGTACACCCGCCGGGCGCCCGCGTCGGCCAGCGCGCGCGCGGCGTTGGTGAGCGTGCCCGCGGTGTCGATCATGTCGTCGAGGAGCACGCAGTCGCGGTCCTTCACGTCGCCGATGATGTGCATCACCTCGGAGACGTTGGCGCGCTCGCGGCGCTTGTCGATGATCGCCAGGGTGGAGTTCATCCGCTTGGCGTAGGCGCGCGCGCGCTCGACGCCCCCCGCGTCGGGCGAGACCATCACCGGCTCGTCGAGCTTGAGCGCGCGGATCTCTTCGAGCAGCACCGGCATCGCGTACAGGTTGTCGACGGGGATGTTGAAGAACCCCTGGATCTGCCCCGCGTGCAGGTCGACGGTCAGCACCCGGTCGATGCCCGCGGTGGTGATGAGGTCGGCCACGAGCTTGGCGCTGATGGGGGTGCGGCCGGCCACCTTGCGGTCCTGCCGGGCGTAGCCGTAGTACGGCATGATGGCGGTGATGGACTCCGCGCTCGACCGGCGCAGCGCGTCGGCGATGATGAGCATCTCCATGATGGAGTCGTTGACCGGCGCGCAGGTCGACTGGATGAGATAGACCTCGCTGCCGCGGACGTTCTCACCGATCTCCACGGCGATCTCGCCGTCGGAGAAGCGCCCGGCCTTCACCCGCCCGAGGGGCGCCTGGAGCTGGTGCGCGATCGCTCCACCGAGCGCGAGGTTGGCATTACCCGAGAAGAGGGAAATCGCTCTCGACATGACCAGTGGCCTTCCGCGCGCCGCGGTGGTTTAGAGGGGAGCGGTCGCGACCGCAGCGCGGGCGCCGTCTATCACCCGGTCTCTTCGGGTGTCAACGAAGCCACATTTGCCGCATCAGCGCGCTCGGAACGCACCACGCGCAGGCGCTCCAGCGACATCGGCGACCACACCTCCCCGTCGGGCGAGCGGCGCCCCTGGGCGGCGCGGATGAAGCGCACCGGGGCGTCTTCGCCGAGCAGCGCGGAGGCCACCTCCACGGGTCGCACCGCGCCCGCGTCGGTCACCTTGCTGTCGTACGCGACGGCGCAGAGCGAGCCCGTATAGCCGACGGCGTCGACCTTCGCCCGCGCCGCGGCGTCGCCCACCGACCAGCGAAGCAGGTATGCGCCCACGTCGACGCGCTTGGCGAGCCCGCCCGCGGAGCGCAGCACGAACATCGGCCCCGCCTGGCGCTCGGCGATGTGCGCGCGCACGGCGTCTTCGTCCGACAGCCCGCGCGACTGGAGCCACGCCCACGGCACCACCATCACGTACGAGGCCACGTCGATGACCTTGCTGATCGCCGGGTCGGTGGGCCCGAGGCGCAGCGCGGCCGTGAAGCGCAGGCCCTCCGGGGCGCCCGGGTTGAGCAGGTCGGGGAGGCGCTCGGGGTCGACGTCGACGGCGAGCTTCACGTCGACGAAGTCGTCGAGGGTCGCGATGCCGAGCGCGAGCGCGGGCGTGAACATCATCTCGGGCTTCGGGTGGAAGCCCTGCGAGTAGAACATCGGCAGCTCGGCCCGGCGGAACACCCGCGGCACGAGGCGCACGAGGTCGAGGTGGCTCTCGAAGGCCGCCCGCCCGGTGCGCTCGAAGGCGATGCGGTAGCGCTTCGGCTCGCCCTGCGCGAACTGCGCCCGCGGGCGCCGCTCCTCCGGGGTCATGGTGACGGGCTCCTTGAGCGCCGGGCGGCTGCGGGCGGTGAGCTGCTCCAGGTAGACGAAGCGCTCCTGGCGCATGTCGGTGAGGTCGCACGCGACGCCGCAGTCGTAGCAGACCAGCTTGCGCGTATCGGCCTTCGCGTCTTCGAGGTTCGTGTGGTGGATGAACTGCCCCGCCACCTTGCCGCACGGCGGCGACAGGCGGTTGGCGAGGGCCTTGCGGTACTCGCGCAGCAGGAAGCCGTCTTCGAGGCCGACGTCGAGGTGGTCCCACGGGAGGCGGCCGGTGACGGGGATGGTGCCGAGGGCCGCGGGCAAGTCGACGTGGTGCGCCGCGAGGGCGGCCTGCCAGAGGTCCCAGCGCAGGCGCTCCTCCCAGGAGTCGAAGCGGGCGCCGCTGCGGTACGCGGTCTCGATGACGTCGGCCATGCGCCGGTCGCCGCGCGCGAGGACGGCCTCGACGGTGCTGCCGAGCGACTCGTGCAGCTTGAGGTCGACCTTCGCCTTGCGGGCCGCCTCGCGCAGCACGGTCTGCTTGCGCCAGATGTCCTCGAGGGCGTCCATGGCGCACCACTGGAACGGCGTGTGGGGCTTGGGGACGTGCGTCGAGACGCTCACCGTCACCGTCGGGCCGCGGCCCTTCTGCGCGCGGCGGCCGACGTCGCGGGCCCTGCGGCCGGTCTCCACGATGCCGATGACGTCCTCGTCCTGCTCGGTGGGCAGGCCGATCATGAAGTAGAGCTTCATCTTCGCCCAGCCGCGGGAGAACACCCGCTCGGCGGTCTCCATGAGCTGCTCTTCGGTGACGTTCTTGTTCACCACGTCGCGCATGCGCTGGGTGCCGGCCTCCGGGGCGAAGGTGAGCCCCGTGGCGCGCACCGACTGGATCTCGTCGAGCAGCTCTTCCCCCAGCCCGTACGCGCGCAGCGAGGAAACCGAGAGGGAGACCTTCTCGTCCTTGAGCTTCGCCATCACCTTCTTCACGAGGGGGGCGATGCACGAGTAGTCCGCGGTGCTCAGCGAGGTGAGCGAGGCCTCGTCGTAGCCGCCCTCCTTCACCGCGCGCACGATGGTGTCCACCACGCTCTCGGGCGAGCGCTCGCGGACGGGGCGGTAGATCATCCCGGCCTGGCAGAAGCGGCAGCCCTCGGTGCAGCCGCGAGCGATCTCGACGGAGATGCGGAGATC
>CAIOSS010000278.1 GCA_903860995.1 uncultured delta proteobacterium
CCGCAGCTCCCATCGGGCCCGGTACGGAGCTCGCTGGAGAGCATTGACATCATGCGGTGGGTGGGAATACTCAGCCGGGGCTGTTGTGGCGGGCATCGCGGTGTCAACTGAAAAGCGAGAGTGTCGGATGTGGATGATTGCCAATGGAAACCAGGAAAAAGGTCCGTACAGCGCTGAGCAGATCGCTCTCGGGCGACGTGAAGGCAGGATCAGCGGCGAGACCTTCGTTCGTGCCGAGAACTCTCCAGACTGGACGCGCGTTTCTGATGTGCGTGAGTTGAATTCGGAAAGCCCAGCCAGCAACCCGGCGACCGGAGGCGTTTCGCCTGTGGCTCCAGCGGCCGTTTCTCTACGTCTCGACGCGAAGCAGGCGACGTTGCGCAAAGGGCTCTGGATCGCTGCGATAGTCGCGGGCGTTGCCGCCACCGTCGTTGTCACATTGAGCGTCTCCGCTGCGAGCAAGAAGACCGATTCCGGCGTGGTGACCTGTCTGGATACCCGCCTTCGCGCGTCCGATGCGTGGCGAGCACTCGCCAAGGTTTCCGGCGACACGGCGACGACGCAAGAAGGTGTGGCCACTGCCGCGGAGCAGGCGGTCACCGATGCGCAACGATCATCGGATTACACCCGTGTTCCCTCACTTCAATCGAGTGCGACGATCCAGCGGGCGTTGGCGGCGCGGTTTCGGTCGCGTGCGACCTCGGCGGAGGCGGTGGTGACAAACCTCGGAAATCCGTACTTGGAGGTCATCGCGGCCCGCAGGTGGGGTTCCAACTCGGACGACCCGGGACGCGGGGAGTTGCTGCAGGCGCAGCAAGCGTCCGAGGCGGCGTGGGGGGCCTGTAAGTTCTACTGCTACGACCCCGTCTGTTCGGGGGTCGTGCCGGCCACAGCAGGAAACCACGGCCGATCCGCCTCCGAGTAGCACGGCAACTTCCCCTGACGTCGTGCCCGTCACCTCGGCGCGCTTGCCAAGTTCGGACCTCCTGACACACCTGTTGTCGCGAGTGCAATCGGCCGCAGAAGCCATGGTGGCCCTATTGGGTCATCAAGCCTACCGTAGCGGGCCGTCGACTCGATCGCCCCAGACGACCCCCACGCTGGACCGGTCGCATCGCGACCTGGTGTTCTCTTGGACCCGCGGGTTTCAACGGCAGCCGAGCGACGACTTCGGCTGGAGCCCCCGGAAGCG
Source organism: uncultured delta proteobacterium (assembly GCA_903860995.1). GTDB lineage: Bacteria > Myxococcota_A > Polyangia > Polyangiales > SCUS01. Next base: position 1,193 of record CAIOSS010000278.1, read on the forward strand.
TCGAGGCCTCCCCGGCCCCGCGGTACCGCGTGGCCCTCGGGATCACCCCCCACCTGCGCCTCGCACCTGCCATGGGCACCTGAACCGGGGGATAGGCGATCCAACGCCCCAGCCCTTCTGGCACGAATCCGCCAGAGTTTACATAAGAGATAGCGATTTGGCGAAGCGCCACCGCGGACGAGTGACAGTCGACGACGAGGCTCCAAGCGCTTCGCCAAGTCGCGGTTGAACGAAGCCGCGGGCAGACCCCACCCAGTGGCACGTCACGTACGGCAACGGACCAGAAGGCGAGTCAACCCTTCGTGATGAGGGGATAGGCGAACCAACGCGGCACCCTCGCTGGCACGGATCCGCTCCAGTTACCGGAACGCCTATTATCAGCAGGACACCGTCCCGCGAGTGCTGCCAGGAGCTCCCGGGACGCCGCCTTGGCCATCGGCGTGGTCAAAGGCAACCTGCCCTTCATGTCCCCCGAGCAGCTCCGCGGCTACGACCTCGACCGCCGCTCGGA
>CAIOSS010000279.1 GCA_903860995.1 uncultured delta proteobacterium
CGTGGCCTTCACGGTCGTCGATCTCCAGGGCGCCCCCGAGGCCCTCACGTCGAGCGGCGATCGCGGAGCGCGTCTGCGAGGCGCGGTGTCGCGGCGCCAGAGCACCGGGCGCTGGCAGGGGTACGGGCTGTACCGCTTCGACCTGGCTCGCCCCGTACGATCGCTCACCCTCCGCTGGGATTCCGCGCACCTCGTGGCCGACGCGGGCGGCCGCTCGCTGGTGGTCGACGCGCCGACGCGGGTGGTCCTCGCGGGCGCCGAGAGCCTCCGGGAGCGCCCCCGCCTCGCGGGCACGACGGGGTGGGTGACCTGGATCGTAGACACGGTGCGCGCCGTGCCCTGGATCGGCGGCGCCCCGATCGCGTGGGCCGAGCGCATCGCGTTCGGGCTCCAGCACGAGGTGGCTCGCGCCCGCGTGCGCATCGCCGAGGACACCTCGCAGGCCGACGCCGCGGAGGACCTCGCGGACGTGCTGCGCTCCGGGCCCCCCCGGGACGTCGACGGCCCGGTCGAGGACTGGCCGCCCGCGGCGATGACCGCGCGCCTCCGGCCCCCGCTAGCGCACGAGGGTGAGTGGTCGCTCATCCAGCGCGACGACCCCTTCGTCGGCGGAAACCCCGGGGCGCCACCCGCGTTCGCGCAGTCGTTCATCCGCACGGATCCAGAGCGGCCCGACACCCGGGTGTACGTGACCCTCTGGGACGCCCGGCAGGTCGAGCTCCACGTGGTGCCCGGCTCGCAGGAGCCGATGGGCGCGACGGGCGAGACCGGGAGCGGGTCGGTTCCGCGCGACCCTCGCACCATGGGTCGGCTCGTGGCCGGCTTCAACGGCGGCTTCCAGGCGCTGCACGGCGAGTGGGGGGTCTTCGCCGAGGGCACCCTCTTCCTGCCGCCGAAGCCCTGGGGGGCGAGCATCGTCTCGCTGGAGGGCGGGCGCACGGGCTTCGGGTCATGGCCTCCCGACCTGGCGACCATCCCCTCGGAGGTGCTGGAGTTCCGGCAGAACCTGACGCCTCTGGTCGAGGACGGGGTGCTCAACCCGTACCGACGGTCGTTCTGGGGTGGCACCGCGCCGGGCGGCCCGCCGGGCGAGACGCACACCGCCCGGACGGGCCTCTGCTCGACCGTCGAGGGGCACGTCGCGTTCTTCTGGGGCAACGGGCTCACGGAGGTGTCGCTCGGCGAGGCGATGCTCGCGGCGCGCTGCTCGTACGGCCTGCACCTCGACATGAACGGCGCCAACACGGGCTTCGAGTTCTATCGCGTCGGGCCGACCGGGACGCTCCCGCCGCTGCCGCGCAACCTGTCCCGCGAGTCGGCGGCGCAGGGCCCGGTGCCGGGCGCGCCGGGATTCGAATACCGCACGCGTCGCATGGTTCGCGGGATGCACCCGCTGGGGTTCCCCCGGTACATCAAGCGCGACCCGCGAGACTTCTTCTACCTGATGCTCCGGCCGGTGCTCCCCGGGGCCCCGATGCGCACGCTCGCGTCACCGCCGGTCGCCGGCGAGGGTCGATGGACCATCGACGGGCTCGCCCACGCGGCCTTCCCGTGGCCCCTCGCGCGCACGCGGATCCGCCCCGACGCCGGCCAACCCGACCGATGGGTGAACCTGCTGAGGGTCGACCCGCGGAGGGTTCAGCCCGGCGCCGTGGGGGCGGCGGGTCGCGTGGCGTCGGTGCTGGCTCCCGGTGCGTCCGAGGGCACGCGCATCCGCTGGGACGCGCAGGCGGGCGGGCGATGGATCGACGCCACCGAGGGCGACGGCTTCGAGGGCGCGGCGCTCGGCGCCGGGTCGAGCGCGACCCGCGGGGCCTGTGTCGATCGCGACGGCTTCCTCGTGCTGGCGGTGGCCGACCGGCCGATGCCCGACCTACTGGCGGCGGCGCTACAGCTCGCCGACTGCACGGGGACCCCCATCGCCCTCGCGCCCGGTGTGACGATCAGCACCGAGGCCCCCCGAGATGCCCTGGGCGCAACCATTGCCGCTGACGCCGTAGCCCGCTTCGACCTGGTGCTGCGCGCCGGCGGTGGCGCGGAGCGGGTGTTCCCGGAGGTGCGCCCGGTGCCGGTGCGGGTGTGGCACGACGCCCAGCACCGTCGGGTGCGCTACCGGCAGACTGGCGACGGCGGGGTGCAGATCAACCTCACGGGGGGTCAGCGGGTGTCGGTGCGCAGCTGGGGCAGCGGCACCCCGCGGCCCGGCGCCGACGCGGGCGCTCCACGGTAACGGGGGAAGGGGCGTGGGCTGCCGACCCAAGGACAAAGCCCCGCGTCGGGGTCTCAAGCGCCGGTGCCTCCCGATCGATTCGCGCGACTCCTTCACCGCAGCGTGACCGCGCTGTCGTCAACGGCCGTTGGTGCGCTCGTGTCGTTGACGGGGTGCGAACGGAACGAGTAGAACTCCGTGGCATTTCCAACCAATGATCCCGACTCGCCGCTGCCAGTGCGTGGAGATCGGCCCGAGGAGAGTCGCGCGGTGAAGAGTCCCGTCAAGTTCGGGAAGTACTACCTCCTTGAACGCATCAGCGTCGGCGGCATGGCCGAGGTGTTCAAGGCGAAATCCTTCGGGGAGGCGGGCTTCGAGCGCCTCGTGGCGTTGAAGCGCATCCTGCCGTCCATCGCGGAGGACCAGGAGTTCATCGCGATGTTCGTCGACGAGGCGAAGCTCGCGGTGCAGCTCACGCACCCCAACATCGCGCAGATCTTCGAGCTCGGGAAGGTCGGCGACTCCTACTTCATCGCGCTCGAATACGTGGCCGGCAAGGACATGCGCGCGATCTTCGAGCGCGTGAAGAAGCGCTCGGAGCCGATCATGGTTCCGATGGCCTGCTACATGGTCATGAAGCTGTGCGAGGGCCTCGACTACGCGCACAACAAGAAGGACGCGGCGGGTCGCTCCCTCGAGCTCGTGCACCGCGACGTCTCGCCGCAGAACATCCTGATCTCCTACGACGGGGACGTGAAGCTCATCGACTTCGGCATCGCCAAGGCGGCGAGCAAGAGCTCGAAGACACAGGCGGGCATCCTCAAGGGCAAGTTCGGGTACATGTCTCCGGAGCAGGTGCGCGGGCTCCAGGTCGACCGCCGCAGCGACGTGTTCGCGGTGGGCATCTGCCTGTACGAGCTGCTCACCAACGAGCGACTCTTCGTCGGCGAGTCGGATTTCTCCACCCTGGAGAAGGTCCGCAACGTCGAGATCATGCCGCCGACGACCTACAACAAGCGCATCCCCGACGAGCTCGAGGCCATCGTCCTCAAGGCGCTCGCGAAGCATCCGGAAGACCGGTACCGCAGCGCGATGGACCTGCACGACGACCTCCAGTCGTTCATGTACACGTCGGGCAATTTCTTCGCCCGCAAGGACCTCAGCGCCTACGTCCACAAGATCTTCGCCGAGGAGATATCGCGCGAGCTCTCCCGCGACGACGAGTTCCGCAAGTTCGACTCGCGCCGCGCCAGCGACCTCGAGGAGCTCGAAGGCACGGCCGTTGTCTCCGCCCCGACGCCGCCCCTCGGGTCGACGAAGGGCACCCCCCCGGCGTCTCGCACGGCCCCCCCCCCGCCCCCGCCTCCCCGCGCGGCGCGCGGCACCGTCATGGGCATGGGCGGCGCCGCCCAGCCGGGCCAGGTCGCGGTCGCAGCGGGAGCCCGCAACTCGGCCGTTGCGCCGCCCAGCCTCGGTCGCCCGGTCGCCGCGTCGGGCTCGGTACCCGCCGCGCCGCCGCTGCCGGTCTCTTCACCCGTCCTCGCGGCGGCTGCGCCCGCCGAGATCCACGAGATGGACTGGGACGAGGAGGAACTCTCGACCCAGATCTACGACCGACCCGAGGGGATGAAGATCCCCAGCTCGCCGCCCATCGCCCCGCGCAGCTCGGGTGCGCGCACCTCGGCCGTCGGTCGCACCACGGCCGTGCTCCCAGCCCTTCCCGCGCTGCCGGGCCGCAACTCCGGCGTCCCCTCGCAGCCGACGGGCGCCTCCGCGGTCGCCGCGCCTCCGCTGCCGTCCACCTCGCTCCAGGCCGTCGTCAGCGCCCCGTCGTCCAGCCCGATGATCTCCGCCCCCGCGGTGTCGGCGCCGGCCGCAGCCGCCCCGTCGACCCCGAGCGTCCCGCCGACCCCGAGCGTCCCCCCACGGGCCAACGGCGCACCGCCGAAGGACGCCTGGCGCATCGGGGGTGACCCGAAGTTCTCCCGGCCGCCGGCCGAGCCCGTGACCCCGCGGGCCGAGCCTCGTCGCAACGAGGGCAGCTCCGTCGTGGTGCTCGCGCTGCTCGGCGTCGTCGCGGTCGCGGCGCTGGTCATCATCGCGCTCAAGCTCACCCGCGGCGAGCCCGCGGGCGGCCTGCTCATCACCACCAACGTCGGCGGCGTCGCGGTCCTCGTCGACAGCCAGCCGCTCGTCGGCAACGGTCAGCGCTTCGAGGTCCCAGAGCTCACCATCGGTCGGCTGCATCGGGTGGAGGTTCGCAAGCCGGGCTTCCGGCCGTTCATGCAAGACGTCCCGGTGCGCGAGGCCCAGATCACCCAGATGCAGGTCGAGCTCGAGCCCGAGCCGACCGCCAACGTCCCGCCGATCGTCCCGCCGCTGCCCGAGGCGCCCCCGAGCGTCGCGCAGACCCCGACGGCCCCCGGTCCGGCCCAGGTGGTCGCGGTCACCACCCCGCCGGTCGCGCCCCAGGTCGTCGCGCTCCCTGCGCCTCTCCCCGCGGCCCCGGTCGTCGCCTCGGCCCCCCGCCCGCGCCCCCCGCGCCCCGCCAACCCTGTGCGCCCGGCCGCTGCCCTCGCCGTGCGTCCCGTCACGCCTCCCGCGGCGACCCCGTCGGCGGGCGGCGCCACGGGCGTGCTGCTGATCTCCACCCGCCCAGCTTCGAGCTGCACGGTCTCCGGCCAGGGGACGACGTTCAACACCCCGCGTCGCCTCACGCTTCCGCCCGGCAGCTACCGCGTCACGTGCACCAACGAAGAGCTCGCTGCGCGCGGCACCTTCTCGGTCACCATCACCGCGGGCGGCACCGCGGACCTCCGCAACCGCCCCCTCGAGTAGGCCTTCGCTTCAGGGCCCCACGCGCGGGCCCACGAAGAGATACAACGGTGTAGGGAGGTACGCGTACTCCCGGCGCCGCTGCTCTTCGAGCTCGTGCATGCCCGCCAGGCCCGGATCGTCTCCCGGGTGCGAGCGGAGGAGGTCCACGAGGCGCTGCTGGATGCGCGTGCGAAACGCGGGGTTCTCGACGCGCACGAGGCCGTCGCGCAGCGTCTCGATCGCGGCGTCGGGGCGCCCGGCCTCGGTGAGCAGCGTCGCCGCGGTGAGGGCGATCCACTCCGGCCCCTCGCCCAGCGCCGAGGCCTTGCGGAAGTGCTCTGCCGCGACCGCGCGGGCCTCCCGCCGCTCGGCGCTGTCGCGGGGCAGCCGGGGGCCAAGCTCGAACGCGAGCGTCGCGCCGCGCTGCATGTGCAGCTCCCCGTCCGATGGGAAGAACCGGAGGCCCCCTTCGAGGTACTGCGACGCGCGTCGGATGTCCTCGATCGGCACCTCGCCGGTGCGCAGGATCAGGGCCACCGCCGCCCAGAGGTAGGCCTCACGGAAGCGCGGGTCGAGGGCGATCATCACCGACGCGTAGCGGTCGACGTAGCGGCCCGGGTTACGCGCCGAGAGCGACTCGCCGTAGTAGAGCAGCCCGTTGATCCACAGGACGTCGGCGAGCCACTCGACGTGGCCGAGGGACGCCACCCGCGCGACGCCCACCGTGGGAATCTCCGCGGTGTCGAGCACGCGGCGGTGGCTGTCATAGTGCTGGTTGAGGGAGGTGCGCAGGGGCGCCACCCCGGCCGCGCCCAGGAGCATCACGAGCACGACGGCGAGGGAGCTTCGTTGCATCCGGGGCTGAGCTCGGACGAGGGCCTACTCGGTCTCGTTGACGATGCGCATGGTGTTCGAGTTGCCCGAGTAGAGGCCGAAGGTGGAGATCACCCCGTCGCCGTCCAGGTTGCCGTAGGCCTCGGTGACGTACCAGAGGTCCTGGTTGGGCGCGCTGGAGAAGCCGACGTCGTAGGGGCTGGGCGGCGCGGTCGGCGGGGTGCCCGCGATGACGATGTACCGATAGCGCACGTCGCCGGTGGGCCGGAACCCGAGCTGCAGCCACTCCTGCGGCATGGAGGTGGTGAGGAAGGGCGCCCGCGCGCTCGTCGGGGCGATGGTGGGCCACGCGTTGGAGAGGCCTAGGGAGGTCGGCGAGCCCATCGCTCCGGCGGCGCAGTACGTCGAAAACTCCCCGCGGTACGCGTCCTCACGGGCTGCGATCGACGCGAGCATCGTGCGGGCCTCCTGCGAGCGGCTGCGACGGAGGTACGCCGAGTACGAGAACGCGCCGACCCCCGCGAGGACACCGAGGATCACGACCACCATCATCAACTCGATCAGGGTCATGCCGGCGCTGGCCCAGCGGAGCGCGAGGCGTCGAGAGGCAGTCGTGGTCTTCATCGGGTCCTCCGGGTGCGGTGCGCGGGGCGGCGCCCTTCCGTGGATCGTAGCCCGGGACGGCGTCCCCGCGAAGGGGGCATTGCGCCCCTCCCGGGCCGTCGTCGTCTCAGCGTCGGCCCCTGGTCTCGTCGCCCTCGCCCTCCCCGTCAGCGTCCCCCGGAACCGTGTCTCCCCCCGCCATTCCAAGCTTCTGAAGGCGATAGCGAAACGACCGGAACGTGAGCCCGAGGTGCGTGGCCGCGTGCGTCCGGACGCCCTTCGCGCGATCGAGCGCCTGCCGGATGAGGCTGCGCTCGATGTCATCGAGGGTCGCCTCGAGCTGGAGGCCCTCCGGGGGCAGGAGCAGGTCGCCCGGCCGCGGAATGCCCGCGGAGCCGAGAAGCTCGGGGGGCAGGTCGTCGCGGATCACGGTGGCGCCCTGGGAGAGCGTGACGGCGCGCTCGACGGCGTTCTCGAGCTCGCGGACGTTGCCCGGCCACGGGTGGGCGAGCATCAGCCGCAGCGCCTCCGGAGAGAAGCTCACGAAGGCCCGGCCGTTCTCCGCGGCGAAGCGGCTGCGGAAGTGCTCGATGAGGGCCGGCAGGTCTTCGCGGCGCTCGCGCAGCGGCGGCAGGTGCAGGCGCAGCACGTTGAGCCGGTAGTACAGGTCTTCGCGGAAGATCTTGTCCTTCACCATCTGCGCGAGGTCGCGGTTGGTCGCGGCGACGATGCGGGTGTCCACGGCGATCTCCGCGGTGCCGCCGACGGGGCGAACCTTGCGCTCCTGGAGCGCCCGCAGGAGCTTCACCTGGAGCGGCAGCGGCACCTCGCCGACCTCGTCGAGGACGAGCGTGCCCCCGTCGGCCTGGCGGAAGAGACCGAGCGTGCGGCTCGAGGCGCCGGTGTACGACCCCTTCTCGTGGCCGAAGAGCTCGCTCTCCACGAGGTCTGCGGGGATCGCGCCGCAGTTGACCACCACGAAGGGACCCGCGCTCCGGTCGCTGGCCGTGTGGATCGCGCGAGCGAAGAGCTCCTTGCCCGTCCCGCTCTCGCCCGTGATGAGCACGCTCGCGCGGTTGGGCGCCGCGCGCCGGGCGAACTCCATCGCCGCCTGGAAGGCACCGCTGCGCCCGATGAGCGATCCGCTGCCGCCCTCGGGCGTGAGCCCGCGCGTGATGATGCGCAGCGAGACGTTGTCCTTCATGAGCGAGCGCTTTTCGAGGGCCTTCTCCACCTGCGCGCGGGCCTCGCTCATGCTCAGCGGCTTCTCCAGGTAGCAGTAGGCGCCCCGGCGCATCGCGTCGACGGCGGTCTCCACCGAGCCGTGCGCGGTCACCACCAGCACCTGCGTCTCTGTCGAGATGCCGCGCGCCAGGTCGATCACGTCGAGCCCCGTGCCGTCGGCCATCATCAGGTCGGTGACCACGAGGTCGAAGGGTGTGGTGGCGGCCTCGAGGTGCTCGCGCGCCTCGCGCACCCCGGAGGCCTGCTCGACCTCGTGGCCCATGCGCCGGAGCAGCACGTCCATCATCTGGCGCAGCGAGGCTTCGTCGTCGACGACCAGAATTCGCGCGGGAGCACTCATCACGCAGGAGTGTACGCGATGCCTCGCTGCGCCGAGAAGGGTTCGCGCGGCCCGTCAGCCGTCGCGCCGCATGACGGCCACGAGGAAGCCCCCGAGGCGCGCGAGCGGCGAGCGAAGCGCGAGGTGCTCGGCCCGCTGGAGCAGCGGCCCCAGGACCGGCAGCGTGACCGCGCGAGCGGTGGGCGTGAACACCCGCACGCCGTGGAAGTCGACCAGCGTGGTGCCCGCCGGCACCATCGCGCGGATGCGGGCGGGCGCGTCGAAGCGGGTGTACACCGCGGCCTCGGTGCGGGTCTCGGACACCTTCTGCGCGGGCCCCAGGGTCTTCGCCAGATAGCGCAGGCTGTAGGGGTTGTAGAACTCCGCGAGGATGGTGCCGCCGGGGGCGCACACGCGGGCCATCTCGGCCAGCGCCGTCTCGATCTCGGGCACGTGGGCCAGCACCTTGAACGAGTACACGACGTCGAAGCGCCCGTCCTCGAAGGGCAGCTTCGTCGCGGGCGCCTCGTGCACCGTCAGCCCGCGGTCGCGGGCCTTCTCGAGCATCCCCGGCGACAGGTCGATGCCCACCGCCTCGCGGGCCACCGCAGCGACCCGCTCGAGGATGAGCCCGGTGCCGCACCCGACCTCCAGGCAGCGCTTGCCGCGCGCGTAGGGCGCCGTCAGCTCGAACTCCAGGTCGTCGATGAGCGCGTGGTAGCCGCGGCCGCGCTCGCGCTCGTACCACTTGCTGAAGTCGTCGTAATAGGCGCGGGTCGCGTCGTCGCGGCTCATGCGGCGCCTCTAACACACCTCCGACCCGGAGGCCCAACTCCCCGGCGCTACC
>CAIOSS010000280.1 GCA_903860995.1 uncultured delta proteobacterium
CTGGGAAGCCCCGTGAGGGGCGCCCACGATCGCTTGCCCGGGGTGCGGGCGCGGGACGCGACCAACCCCGGTCCGAAGCGAGGACGAGACCCCAAAGAATGCCGAGAAAATATGAAGGAAATGAGACCAGAGGACAGCCATGAATGGCGAGGGGCTCCTGGAGGGGCTGCGTTTCACGACGAGCTGTCAGGTGATCGCAGTTCCTCTCCATTCATGGAGAGGGGCGCGCGGCAGCGGGGGTGAGGTCTGCGCGAGCTTCGACGCATGGCCGGAATCTGCGATGTGCCCGGGGGCCCGGGTGCTGATCATCGAGAGCTTCCTGGAGGGCGCCGGCTTTCGCGCGGGGCGCGCCTGGCCCACGGCGACGGACTCCACGATCGAGGGCCTCGCAGCGTGAGTGGCGGTCCCGTCACGGTACTGCGCACAATCCACACACCATCGTGTGGGATCCCTGCCCAGCGATCTCCCCTTCGTACATGGAATGGATTGCGACAATTTTCCGATGATTGTTCGATGGGTGACTCGATCGTCGGATAACCTTTGGCTTCCGTGCGAGGCCCTCATCCCCGATCGTTGCTGCTCCTGGCGCTCGCCGCCGCGCTGGCCTCCTGCGCGCTGGAGAACCCGTCGTTTCGCGTCGGGGCGGAGGCGGACGGGCGCGTCCTCGACTCCCCCGCGGCCGACCTCGGAGCGGACCGCAGCGACGTCGGCGACGCGTCGACGGACACCCCATCGGACGTCGGCGCGATGGACGCGATGACCGACGACGCGCTCGACGCGCCCATCGAGGCCTCGGTGCTCGATGCGACGGCAGACGACACACCCGCCGCGGACACCTCCGTCGTCGACGCACCCGCCGCGGACACCTCCGTCGTCGACGCACCCGCTGTCGACGCACCCGCTGTCGACGCACCCGCTGTCGACGCACCCACTGTCGACGCACCCGCTGTCGACACGCCCGTCGTCGATGTCCGGGGCGCTGATGCGGGCGATGGGTCCGGCGCGATCGACACCGGGCGGCTGGATACCGGTCCTGCCTACGATACGGGCGCGCTCGACACGGGCATGGTTGTGACCGGCCCGGTGAGCGGGTCGTGCGGCGGCAACGGTCAGGCCTGCTGCAACAACGGCCGCTGCGACACCGACCGGGTGTGCGCCCCCCGCCTCGGGACCACGCCCATCTGCCTCGACTGCGGCGGCAACGGGCAGCCCTGCTGCGACTTCGGCCGCTGCGACGACGGCGCAGCGTGCACCCCGCGCGTCGGCACCACCCCCGTCTGCCTGAGCTGCGGCGGCGACAACGAGGCGTGCTGCAACGGCGGGGCGTGTGACCCGGGCCGGGTGTGCAGCCCCCGCGTCGCCGCCTACGCCGTCTGCCTCGACTGCGGCGGCGACGGCCAGCCCTGCTGCGCCTTCGGCCGATGCGACGGCGCGCGCGCGTGCGTGGTGCTCCCGGGGGTTGCGCCGACGTGCCGCGACTGCGGCGGCAACGGCGAGCCCTGCTGCGACCAGGGGAGCTGCGACCCCGGGCGCACCTGCCTGCCGCGGGTGGCGACCATCCCGTTCTGCCTGGACTGCGGCGGCAACGGGCAGCCCTGCTGCGGCGGGGTGACCTGCGAGGGCACGCGCACCTGCGCGCTGCGCGCGGGGGAGCCGTACCCCCACTGCCGCTGAGGGCGCGGCTCAGCCCGCCGCGAGGCGGGCCGTGCCGTGGGAGAGCACCGCGTCGCCGCGCTCCTTCGTCGACGTGCGGAACCACACCCGCTCGCCCTCGCTCCACACCTCGGTGCGCAGCGTGTCGCCCGGCCACACGGGCTTGGTGAAGCGCGCGCCGACCTCCCGCAGCCGCGTGGCGTCGCCGCCCGCGACGGCCTTCGCCACGGCGCGCATCCCGAAGCCGTAGGTGCACAGCCCGTGCAGGATGGGCCTTCCGTCGAAGCGCGCGACCAGGGGGAAGTCCGGGTCGGCGTGCAGGGGGTTGAGGTCGCCCATGAGCCGGTAGAGCAGCGCCTGCTCGGGCCGGGTGGTCTCCTCGATGACCGCGTCGGGCGCCCGCGACGGCGCGCCGCCCTCGCGCGCGGGAGGGGCCTCGCCGCCGAAGCCGCCGGAGTTGAGCACCAGGATGCCCCACTCGGTGTCGAAGAGGTGCTCGCCCTCGGCGGTGTGGCTGCGCGTGGTGATGACCACCTGGGCCATCTTCTTCATGTCGTAGACGGCCGCGACCGTGGCGACCGTATGCAGCGTCGCCGCCGGGGGGATCGGGCGCGCGACGGAGACCTTCTGGTGGCCGTGCACCACGTTGTCGAAGGAGATGTCCGAGCGCGCCATCACGGCCATGAGCGCGTCGTACGCGGGGATCACCGCGAAGGTCGGGAACACCTTCGGCCCGCGGCGCTCGTAGAGGTAGTCGAGCTCCGCGGCGGTGGCCCCGATGCCGAGCGCGTAGAGCGTGGTGCGCTGGGCGTCGTAGGTGAAGGCGAGCGGGTCGGTGGTGGTTCCGATGATGTCGGCGGTGGTGGCCATGGCAGCCGCGGAGCCTACACGACGTCGCGGCTCAGCCCACGGCGTGGCGCAGGTCGGACCGTGCCTCGAGCGCGCCCGCCCTTGTGGCGCCCGCGCGATTGGCCTACCGATAGGCACCGTCATGAACACGCGCGTCGCGCTCACGCTCTGCCTCCTCGGCGCCTCGGGTTGCGAGGTGGTCCCGGCGGATGACATCGACGCCGGGGCCATGAGCCTCATCGACGCCGCCGCCCCCGACCGCCCGGGCGCCGCCCGTGACGTCGGCGTCGCCTTCGACGCGGGTGCGCCCCGCGACGTGGGCGTCGATGCGCCCATATCCATTGACATTCCTGCTTGTACCTACGAGGCGGTGGTTCGGGACTCCGCGGGCGAGCCGCGCAACGCCGCGGGGCAGGTGCGCCACTGCTGGCCGGGCGAGGCGCAGTGCTTCTGCGACCGCGACAACGACTGCTACGCGCAGGCGGGCTACGTGCCCCGCTGCGCCCCCGGGGTCGCCGACGCGGGCGCGCGCGTCGACGCAGGCAGCCCCATCGACGTGGGCGCCCCCCGCGACGTGCCGGTGGGGGTCGACGTGCCGCGCGACACCGGGACGATCCCCGCCGACGACCCGGTGGTCTACACCGGTACGCTCCCCACCCGAACGGGGCGCAGCGTCGCGACGATCCGGGTCAACGGCAACGCGCGCGAGGTGACCGTCTACGTGCCCGCCTCCCGCGGCGCCTCGGCCCCGCTGCTGCTGCTCTTCCACGGCACCAACGGATCGGGCGCGGGGGTCTTCGACGAGAGCGACGCCCAGGCCGTGGCCAACGCCAACGGGGCCATCGTGCTGGCGCCGAGCTCGCGCTACCGCTCCTCGGGCGACTGGGATCACCGCACCGAGGAGACCTACTGGGAGACCTATCCCAACGGCAGCCCGACGGCCAACGAGGACCTCGTGCTCACCCGCGCGCTCATCGTCGAGGCGCGGCGCGCGTACGGCGTCGACGCCGGCCGCGTGTACGCGCTCGGGCACAGCAACGGGGCCTTCTTCGCGACGCTGGTCGCCTCGGCGCTGGCCGACCGCATCGCGGCCTACGCCACCAGCAGCGGCGGGCTCAACCGCTGCGCCAACACCTGGAGCTGCTCGTTTCAGGGGAGCGGCAGCACCTGCGCCGCGCTGCGCGCCCGCGCGGGCTGGTGCGCGTGCAGCGGCGCCGAGAAGCCCGTGGCCCTGCGCACCGACGGCCGGATGCCGCCGGGATACCTGGCCCACGGCACCCGCGACCCGCTGGTGTCGGTGCAGTACACCTGCGAGCTGGAGGCCCGCATGGCGGCCGTGGGCGCGGTCACCCAGACGGCCCTGCGCGACGGCGACGGGCACGTGCTGCCGTCGGACTTCGTCTCCGCGGCGTGGCGCTTCCTCGGCCCGCGGCGGCGCTGATCCACCCTCGTTACCCCTCACAGCCGCCGCGGCAGCGTGAACCAGAACGCGCTCCCCTCGCCCTCGCGCGACTCCACCCCGACCTCGCCGCCGTGGCCCTCCACGATGGCCCGCACGATCGCCAGCCCGAGCCCGGTTCCCCCCTCGGCGCGCGCCGTCGTGAAGAAGCGGTCCCACACCTGCGCGCGGTTGGCCGCGGAGATGCCAGCGCCCCGGTCGGCCACCGTCGTGTGGAAGCCGTGCGCGTCGCCCTCGACCGCCACCGTGACCCCGGCGCCCTCCGGGGAGAAGCGCGTCGCGTTGTCGAGCAGGTTGGTGAGCACCGTCTCCACCTGCTCGGGCGCCGCCCGCGCGTGGTCGACCGTCGCCCGCCACGCGAGCGAGGCCGCGGGGTAGCGCGCCACCACCGCGGTCGCGAGCGCGCGGTAGTCGAAGGGCACCCGCGACTCCACCCGCGACTCCACCCGGGACAGCTCCAACAGCCGGGTCACCAGGGCCGACAGCCGCGCCGCGTCCGCCAGGATGTTGTCGAGGAAGCGCCGCCGCGCCGCCGCGATGGGCGTCTTGAACTCGTGCGACACGTTGGCCGCCAGCTCGGAGATGTACGCGAGGCGCGCGTCGAGGGCGCGGGTGAGCGAGGCGATGGCGGCGTCCGCGCCGGGCGCCGCGGCGGCGAGGTCGAGCGCCCGGAGGAAGCCGTCGGGGTCGCGGAGCAGGAGCTCGAGGCGCGCGACGGCGCCGGGGGGCAGCGTCACGACGGCCGGCGGCGGCGGGGCAGCGTCGGCCGCGCGCGGCGGAAACACCGCGGGGAGCTCGAAGGCGACGTCGGCGCTCATCGGGTCACCGCGTGGCCGAGGGGGAGGTGGTGGGCGAGCGCGGCGAGGAGGCGCACGCCGAGGGCGACGGCGAAGGCCGACCAGGCCCAGGCGGCGGCGGGTCCGTCGGAGAGGGCGCGGGCGGAGACGGCGCGCACGGCGGCGGCCCCCACGGCGACGGCGGCGCCGAGGAGCAGGGCCCAGGCGGTGGGCGTGCGGAGGGTGGCGGAGAAGTAGGCCGCGGGGGCGGCGAGGCCGAGGAGGATCACCCCGGTGCGGCCGAGGGTGTCGGCGACGTCGGCGACGAGCTCCTCGGCGGTGGCGCGCGAGCCCGACCAGGAGCTGGCGAGGTAGAGCGGCGGCGTGGCGAGCAGGGCGCCGCCGACGAAGAGGGCGGGGGACATCCAGGCGCCCCGGAGCATGGCGGCGGCGCCGTGGCCGAGGCCCGCGGCGGCGCCAAAGGCGACGGCCCCGGCGAGGCCGAGGGCGAGGCTGCGCGGGACGGGGACCTCGATGAGGGGGTGCAGCTCGGCGGTAGAGATGACGGTGTCGTTCATGGGGGTACCTCGCGGGTTGGGGGGTGGTGGGGCGACGAAGAGGCGACGCGCCACGAGGAGCACCCTCGCCCGCGGATGTGGAGAAACCCTGGACGGGCCCGTGGACGTTGTCGGGAACATCCGTGGCGGATTCGTGGCAGCCCGCTACCTTGCGCCCCAACGCATGGCCCGCCGCGACGCTCCGCTCCCTCCCGACGCCCCGAAGCTCTCCCGCCCCCGCGCCCGCGCGGTGCTCGTCCGCCTCCTCCGCCTCACCCGCCCCGAGTGGCGCAACCTCTCGCTGGGGATGGTGTTCCTGCTGATCGGCAGCGCGGGGAGCGTGGTGTTCCCGCAGGCCATCCGCGGCATCGTCGACGGCGCCATCGCCCGCCACGACCGCGCCGCCCTCTGGCACCACGCGGTCTTCCTCTTCGCCGTCTTCGTCGTGCAGGGCGCCGCCAGCGGCCTGCGCTTCGTCCTCTTCTCGATCACCGGCGAGCGCATCATCGCCCGCCTCCGCGAGCGCCTCTTCGAGCGCCTGCTCTCCCAGGAGGTGGCCTTCTTCGACGCGCGGCGCACCGGCGACCTCACCAGCGCCCTCGCCAGCGACACCGCCGCGCTACAGACCGCCGTCAGCGCCAACGTCTCGATGCTCCTGCGCAACGCCGCCGTGGCCGCCGGCAGCCTCGCCATGCTCCTCTGGACCTCCGCCCGGCTCACCGTCGTCATGCTCGCGGTGATCCCCGCCATCGCCATCGGCGCCGTCGCCTACGGCCGCCGGGTGCGCCGGCTGTCCCGCGAGGTGCAGGACGCCGTGGGCGAGAGCGGCGCCGTCGCCGAGGAGAGCCTCGCGGCGCTGCGCACGGTGCGCCTCTTCGCCGCCGAGCCCGCCGAGGGCGCCCGCTACGCCGCGGCCGTGCAGCGCGCCTTCCGCCTCGCCCGCGCCCGCGCCTTCAGCTCCGGGACCTTCATGGCCGTGGTCACCACCGCGGGCTTCTCGGCCCTCGCGCTGGTCATCTGGTACGGCGGGCTGCTCGTGTTCGACGGTCTGCTCACCGTCGGGCAGCTCATGAGCTTCCTGATCTACACCCTCACCGTGGCCTTCTCCCTGGGCGCCCTCGCCGACCTCTGGGGCGACTTCATGCGCGCCGCGGGCGCCGCCGAGCGCATCTTCGAGCTGCTCGACCGCGAGCCCGGCATCCCCGTCACCGGGGGCCTCACCCCCGAGCGCGTCGAGGGCAAGGTGGAGTTCGCGGGCGTCGACTTCGCCTACCCCACGCGCCCCGACGTGCCGGTGCTCGCGGGCGTGAACCTCGCCGTCGCGCCCGGCGAGGTGGTCGCCCTCGTCGGCCACTCGGGCGCGGGCAAGAGCACCCTCGCGCACCTGCTCACGCGCTTCTACGACCCGGCCGCGGGCGCGGTGCGCCTCGACGGGCGCGACCTGCGAGAGCTCGACCCGTCCTGGCTGCGCCGCAACATCGGCGTCGTCTCGCAGGAGCCCGTGCTCTTCTCCTCGTCGCTCGCGGACAACATCCGCTACGGGCGCCCGGGCGCCACCGACGCCGAGGTCGAGGCCGCGGCGCGCGTGGCCAACGCGCACGAGTTCATCGCGCGCTTCCCTGCGGGGTACGCGACCCCGGTGGGCGAGCGCGGGGTGCAGCTCTCCGGCGGCCAGAAGCAGCGCGTGGCCATCGCCCGCGCGGTGCTCAAGAACCCCCGGGTGCTCATCCTGGACGAGGCCACGAGCGCCCTCGACGCCGAGAGCGAGCACGTCGTGCAGGAGGCCCTCGACCGCCTGCTGGAGGGCCGCACGACCCTGGTGATCGCGCACCGGCTCAGCACCGTGCAGGGCGCCGACCGGGTGGTGGTGCTCGACGGCGGGCGCGTGGTGCAGGAGGGCACCCACGCGGCGCTCGTCGCCGAGGCAGGGCTCTACCGCCGGCTGGTAGAGCGGCAGTTCGTCGCCGCGTAGGGGCTTCAGCCCGCGAGCGGGAGCGTGACCGTGAACGTCGCCCCGAGGCCCTCGCCGGGGCTGGCGCCGACGACCTGGCCGCCGTGCATCTCCACGATCGCGCGCACCAGGAAGAGCCCGAGCCCGAGCCCGCCCGCGTCGTGCGGCAGCCCCCCCTGGTGGAAGCACTCGAAGACGTGCGTGAGCTGCGCCGGGGCGATGCCCACGCCCGTGTCGGTCACCCGCAGCGTCGCGACGCACGGGTCGGCCGTCACGCTCACCGTCACCGCGCCCCCGGCGGGCGTGAACTTCAGCGCGTTGGCCACCAGGTTGGTGACCACCTGGAGCAGCCGGCGGCCGTCGCCCCGCACCACCGCCGCCCCCGGCGCGTCGCAGGTGAGCGTGACCCCGCGCTCGGCCGCCGTCGGGCGCGCGCCCTCGACCGCGCAGGCGGCCACCCCGGCGAGGTCGACGGGCTCGCGCTCGAGCTCGACCTTGTGCGCGCCGAGGCGGGCGGCGTCCATAAGGTCGTCGACGAGCACCCGCTGGAGCTGGGCGTTCTCCTCGATGACGGCGAGCGCCCGCTCGCGCCGCGCCGGGTCGACCCCGGGGTGCCGCAGCAGCCGCGCCGACCCGAGGATCGCGCTCATCGGGCCGCGCAGCTCGTGCGCCAGGACGGCCACCGAGAGGTCGCGCGCCTGCTGCGCCGCCGAGAACCCGGACTCGTCCAGTGCCCGCGGCAGCGGGTCATGGGCGTCGATCACGATGCCCTGCGCCGCGCGCACGGCCGGCTCGGAGGCCGGGCACACCCCCGACGATGGCAGCGCCGGGCCGTCGCGCCACGCCCGCTCGCCGGGGGCGCGGAGGCCCACCCCGTAGAGGTTGCCGCTCGCCGCGAGGGCCGCGCGCGCGAGCTCGTCCGCCTGCTCGCGCAGCGCTTCACCGGCGACGATGAGCTCCTCGCGCTGCTGGCGCAGCAGATCGAGCGCGTCGTCGAGGTCGACGCGGGCTGAGGGCTCGCGGCGGACCGCGGAGACCAGTCTCTCCACCCGGTGATCGAGCGCCTGCAACGACGCGCTGAAGGCCTTCAGCCACGCGTCGTGCTGGTCAGCGCCGCTGGGCGTGACCGGTGTCAGATACCGTATCGAGGTGCTCATGGCGCGTCCCCGCGATCATCGAAGTCGCCTTGCGGCTTCCCCGAAGACTGATGGCGTCCACCCTCCCCGGGAGCCGTCCGCATGCATCGGTATCAACCTGCATCGGACCCCTGTCAAACGACGACCCCCGTCATCGGACAAGCGCGGCCGCGGGCAGGGACGACGTCAGCTTTCCGACACCTGCGGGAGCGTGACGGTGAAGGTGGCGCCGAGGCCCTCGCCGGGGCTGGCGCCGACGACCTGGCCGCCGTGCATCTCCACGATCTCGCGCACCAGGAAGAGCCCGAGCCCGAGGCCACCCGCAGCGTCGCTGGCGGGCGCCCCCTGGTGGAAGCGCTCGAAGATGCGCGGCAGCTGCTCGGGGGCGATGCCCACGCCCGTGTCGGCCACCCGAAGCGTCGTGACCCCGTCGCCCGCCGTCACCCGCACCGCCACTGCGCCCCCGGCAGGCGTGAACTTCAGCGCGTTGGTCACGAGGTTGGTGATCACCTGCGAGAGGCGCCACGCGTCGCCCTGCACCATGCACGTCCCCCGCGCCTGGCAGGTGAGCGCGATGCCCGCCGCCGCCGCCGCGGGGAGCGCGCCGTCCACGGCCAGCAGCGCGAGGGGACAGAGGTCGACCCGCGCCTGCTCGAGGGCGAGCTTGCCCGTGGTGAGCCGCGAGGCGTCCATCAGTTCGTCGACCAGGGACTGCTGCAGGAGCGCGCTCTGCTCGATGACCTCCAGCGCCCGCGCGCGCTGCTCGGGCTCGATGCGCGGGTGCCGCAGCAGGCGCACCCACCCGGCGATGGCGCTCATCGGCCCGCGGAGCTCGTGCGCCAGGACGGCCATGGCGAGGTCGCGCTCGTGCTGCGCCGCCGCGAGCTCGGCGCACAGCCGCTGGGACTCCTCGAGGGCGCGCTGAAGCGCGCCGAGGCGCTCTTCGAGGGGGTCCGGCGAGGGGCGCCGCAGGGCGCGGATGCCCGACTCCGGCGGCGTCGCCCGGAGGACGCCCGGGACGCGGGAGTCGTCGACGACGAGCAGTCCCTCGCGACGCAGGTGCATCACCTCCAGGGCCTCGGGCGGGGGCGGCGGAGTCATCGGCGCTTCATGCCTGGCCGCCGCGCCGATGTTCTCGGAGAAGGCCCGCACCCGCGCAGCCAAAGTCGAGCTGAATGGGTCCCCCATGACCATGCGCCTGTTTTCGACCATACGCCCGTCCCCCCTCCACGCCCACGCGGCGTGCTCGCGTCCACCCACCGACGACAGACCGTCGGTATACCCTCGGACGCTATCACCCCTTCGCGACCTGATGTCTCGACTCGAGACAAGTTTTCGACAGTCTCATGGACAATATCGAAGCCCATTTCCCGCACGGATTGCGCGGGGGGTGTGCGCCGTGCACAACGGCGCGGTCACCTCCGGAGGGATCCATTGAGGGCCCCCGGGAGCCCAAAAACCCTTTCTACAGTGCCGATGAGCCCGTCGCTGCGCCCTGAAGGACTGATCCTTCCCGGAATGTTCACGAGGGCTCCCGCAAGGTCGCTTTGGAACCATTCCGCGCAGCGTCGAAGCCCTCCGCGTAGGTGGTGAGGTACTGAAATCCCTTCCAGATCGTTCGCCATCCGGGCGGGCCGTCGGACTTTCGTCCGAAGTATCCGCCGAACTTGGCGATCGCGATGAGGGTCTGTTGGGCGTCGGCCTGAGCGGGCAGCGTCGCGCACAACGCGCGCAGTGCCTCCTGCTGCCCGTCCGACAGGATCGCGGCCGCGGGTCCCGGCGTCTTCGTCCGTGCCTGGTGCCGTAGCCACAGCATCTGCCAGACCTGCGCGCCCCGATCCGGGCGGCGCTCGCCGAGGGCGAAGGGGCGGAGCTCAACCTCGACTGCATCAACCGCCGGGGCAAGGCGGTGCGCTGCCAGGTCTCGGTGCAGCCGCTCGCGGTCCACGACGGGCGGGGCGCCATCCTGATCGTCAACGAAGACGGCGCCTGATCCCTCAACGCTGCCCCGAACGAACTGATTCGATCTCAGTCCATGGGTGTCCGGACCTCGGACACCCACGGAGTGGACACCACACCCGCGATGGGGCGTCGCTGGACACCGTCGCCCTGCGCGGCCGGGTCAGCGCGGCGCTGGCGCGAGGAAGAGGTCGTCGATGGAGGCAAGGCCCCGATGACGTACTCGCCGCAGACCAGGTCGCCTGGCGAGAGGGATTGCAGCGACGGCGCCGACCGGGACATCACCGCGATGGTACCCGGCACCGCACCCTTTCGCCTCCGGTCAAGTCACGCTTGTCCACGCTCTGTCCGTGGGGTTGATGCCACGTCCATGGCATCGGGGGCCGACGGCGCCTCGCCGAGGGAATGCACCACGGTGAGCCTGGGGCGGGCGAGGTCGTCGAGGCGCGCGAAGAGCGAGGGCTGATCGGGGTCGTCGAAGAGCGCCCGGAACCCTTCGGCGCTGAAGGCCCGCGCCAGCCGCGCGGCGTAGCTCTCGCGCAGCACCCGGGCGTAGTGCTCGCCGTCGTAGTCGCGGGGGTCGCCCTCGGAGCCCGCGCGGTGGCCGTCGGCGTCCTCGGCCCAGAGGCCCGCGCGCTTTCCCATCGCGCGGTAGACCCGCACCCGCTCGCCCACCGCCCAGGTCGCGCGGCCGTGGG
Organism: uncultured delta proteobacterium; assembly: GCA_903860995.1. Classification (GTDB taxonomy): domain Bacteria; phylum Myxococcota_A; class Polyangia; order Polyangiales; genus SCUS01. Next base: position 11,039 of record CAIOSS010000280.1, read on the forward strand.
TGAGCATCGCCTCGTAGGGCAGCTCCTTCCGGCGGTCGCGGGTGGCGAGGTACTGCGCGGGGGTCTTGGTGAGCCGCACCCGGTTGGTCACGTCCGCGGTGGCGAGCTCGCGGCGGCGCAGGGCGCGGGCCATCGCGTGGTAGGCCGACTGCACGCCGCGCACGTCGCCCGCGAGCAGGCGCCCGGCGGCCTCGCGGAGGAAGCGCTCGCCGAAGGGCTCCGCGCGGCTCGACCGGAAGGCCACGCCCCGCAGGGTGAGCGCGCCGTCGTATCCGAGGAGCGCGTAGTTCTTGGGCTCGTGGGAGAGCATCGCCGCGTAGCGCCCGTCGAACTCCAGCCTTACCTGGGCGGGTAAAAGCGCCCCCACCTCGCGGACGACGCGCCGCTCGTCGTCCTCGGTCCACTGCGCGGGCACGGCGAAGTACACGCCGTCGGTGTCGCCTTCGAGCAGGGTCACGCCGCGCGCGGCGAGGGCGCGGCAGATCTGGTCGAGCACCTCGCGGCCGCGGCGGGTCACCTCGTTGGCGGCGTGCACGTCCGCGAAGCGGGTGAGGCCCACCGCGCCGAGGTACCCGTAGGCCGAGTTCACGAGGATCTTCATCGCCGCCGAGAGGGCCTCGGCGGTGTAGCGCTCGGGCGACCCGGGCGGCGCCGCGCGGCCGCGGGCCTTGGCGGCGAGGCGCTGGTCGACGAGGCGGTCGACGAGGGCGAGCAGGGCGTGCAGGCGGTCGCCGCGGGGGCCGATGCGGTACTCGCGCATGAGCGAGGGGTAGAGGCTGGCCACGTCGGCCTTCACGACGCGGTGGGCCACGCCGCACGCGAAGAGGTAGAGGGCGGCGCCGGTGTGCACGGTGCCGTCGCCGTCGGAGCGCGCGGGCAGCGCGGCCCCGGCGCGCAGGTAGGCGCGCACCAGCAGCGGGTCGAGCACCCCGGTGGCGGGGCCGGCGTCGGCGAGGCGCTCGTAGCGGCGCGGGGCCATGCGGGCCAGGGCGAAGGCGGCGCCGCCGAGGAGGCGCGCGAGCCCGGCGGCCTCGGCGACGTCGTCGAGGGCGTAGCGGCGCACGCGCTCGGGGTCGCGAAGGTACGTGGCGTAGATCTCGGCGCCGGGGACGTACTCGCGCTCGGGTCCGGCGAGGCCGAAGTGGCGGGCGACGGCCTTGAGCCCGTGGCCGGGCAGGTCGCGGGCGGAGAAGTCGTGGCGGCGCACGGCGTCGAGGGTGTCGATGAGCTCGCGGCCGGGGGCGACGTAGCGGGTGCGGCCGCGCGGTCCGGGGCGGGGGCGGAGGGCGACGCCGTCGAGGCGGCCGAGCACGAGCGGCACGCGGAGCACCTTGGCGCGGTGGGCCAGGAAGGGGAGGTCGAAGCCGTGGAGGTTGTGGTTCTCGATGACGTCGGGGTCGGTAGCGCGCACGAGGGCGACGAGGGCGCGGAGGAGCTCGGCCTCGTCGGCGTCGGTGTCGCCGCGGGCTTCGAGGGTGGTGGCGAGGCCGCGGTTGTCGCTCACGGCGACGAGGAAGACGCGGCTGCGGGCGGGGTCGAGGCCGGTGGTCTCGAGGTCGAACTGGAGCCGATGGAGGTCGTCGAAGGCGAGGTCGCGGAAGTAGGTGCGACCGGTGGCGACGAGGTACTGCTCCTCCGGCGGGAGCACGAGCACCGAGCGCTCGTCGAGCTCGTTGAGGCGCTGGAAGGTGTGGCCCGTGCGGCGGGCGTGGCCGTAGAGAACGGCGGCGGAGAGGGCGCGCGCGGAGGGCGCGGAGACGACGAAGCGCAGGGCGCCGGGGCCCTCGAGGGCGCGCCAGGTGATGGCCTCGGGCGGGGCGTCGGGTGCGTCGGGCACGAGCGCGGGGCCGAGGTGGGTGAGGTCAGCGAGCGAGCCCAGGAGGACCCACGGGCGGAAGCGGAGGTCGTCGCGGACGAGGCCGGCGGGGGTGCGGCGCCAGACGTGGGCGCGGCCGTCGGCGTCGGCCCAGACGGAGACGATGGCGGGGGTGGAGTCCCAGCCGAAGAGCCACTCGTCCTCGATGGTGGTAGCGGGCCCGGTCGACACGGCAGGTGGGGGATGCGTCGCACGCCCGAGGGGGCGGCGGGTAGGAATGGGAGCGAGGGGACGGCGGTGAGGCGGGTCTACACGTGTAGAGCTGGCGGGCTACACGTGTAGACCTCGCGGGGGACGAAGCGAATCGTCAGGGCGCCCCCAGGGCTTGCCCCCGCCCTCGGCCGTGAGTCGCGTGGCCCGCTCGCACCAGGCCACCGCGGCGCGAGCCCTCTCGACGACCCCCTCGGAGGTCATCTCGCGGGCGCGCTTGGGCGCTCGCAGAGCCAGCGGCCGGGCGCGGGCTTCACCCACTTCTCGACCGTTCGGTCGTCCTCCGTGGGCATGCGCCGCGGAAACTCGAGGATATGCGCCATGCCTCGGAATCATCGTTGTCGCACCTACTTTTCTCGCTGGCGCATCGTGGGCGTAGTGACGGCGGCCCCCCTCTCCGGATACGATTTGCGTCGATGATGCGCTGGACGCTGGTCTTGATGGTGAGTGTTCTGGGTGCGTCGCTGGGCTGTGCCAACGAGTCTTCGAGACCGCATCGGCGCCCCGCGGCGCCAGTCCCGCCCAGCGCCGCGACACCGCGCACGAACACACCGCCCATCGACGTGCTGGCGGGCATCGGCATCGGCCCCATTCGCCTCGGCGCGACACGCGCGTCACTGGCCTTGCTCGGCCTCGCGCCACGGCCCTCGAACGACCCGCAAACCGTAAGTTATGGCCCATATACGGTGCACATCGGCGAGGGCGACGCGGTCGAGTGGGTCGAGGTCGCGCTTTCGTCGCGCGTCGTTCCAGGAGGCCTGGCCGCGTACGGCCGTGCGCTGCCCGCGGACCCCACGACCTTGAAGCCCGTGCTCGCCCTGATCGGCAGCTGCGACCCGGCGCAGAACACCGACGGGGGCGAACGTGCGCTCTGCGACCATGGCGGGCTTACGGTGATTCGGAGGTCTGCGGGCGGCGCAATCTCCGTGCATGTATCTCGGCCCGAAATTCCGCGCACGCTCGAGCCTGCGCGCTGACCCGCGTGGGAGAGCGCCCCCCAACGGGGCGCTCGCCGGCGACGTTCAGGGCATGACCTGGACCACGCCAGCCATTCCGCCGCCGCTGCCGTCGCCGTGAAACTGGCAGTAGAATGGGAAGAAGCCCGGCGATCCGAAGATGATCCCGGCACGGTCGCCCGTATTCGTGGCGGGGATGAGGTTTCCGCTCGTGCCGCGCGTCGACGGGCGCAGAGGATGGGAGGCGAAGTCGCCCGAAAACGTGATCCGGGTGCCAGCCCGCACGCGGACGCACCGGGGCGAGTACACGTTGCCCAAGGCGCCACCGAAGTTGACCGTGCCGCTGTCGGCGTAGTCCGAGGGGAGGTTGCACGGCGCGAGGGGCATGAACTCCAGCGTCGTCATTGCCTGGCAGGTGCCAGTGTTGCAGACCTGCCCGGTGGTACACGCGCGACCGCAGGCGCCGCAGTTTGTCGGGTCGTTCGATAGATTGCGGCACACCGAGCCGAGGCAGGTGCTCCCGCCGAGGGCGCATGCGCTCAGGGGGGCCGAGCATCCTGGGGAGCACACTCCCGCGGAGCACACGTTGCCGGCGCAACAGGTCCTTCCACATGCGCCGCAGTCGGTCGCGGCGGTCTGCGTATCGACGCAGCGGTCGCCGCACTGCGTACGCAACGCCGGGCATGCGACGTCGGGGGCGCCTGAGTCACCCGGCCCGGAGTCGGTCGGTCCGGAGTCGACCGGTCCAATATCGATGGTGCCGGTGTCGCCCGGTCCGATGTCGATGGTGCCAGCGTCGATCGTGCCGGTGTCGCCTGGTCCGACGTCGATGGTGCCAGCGTCGATGGTGCCAGCGTCGATGGTGCCAGCGTCGATGGTGCCGGCGTCGATGGTGCCGACGTCGATGGTGCCGGCGTCGATGGTGCCGGCGTCGATGGTGCCGGCGTCGGCCGATCCGGAGTCAGTGCCGCCGTTGTCGGTGATCGTCGCTGCGTCGGTGCCCGCGTCTGTCGCGGGCGACGACGAACACGCCGCGAGCATTGGAAGTACGAGAAAATATCGAGTGCGCATGCTGGGGGAGTCTCTCACCGGTGGTGGGCGCAGTGAAGATCGAATGCTCTCGATCCTGCGCCCGCGCACGATGTTGCTTGCGTTGCGGCATCAGCGGCGAGGCTCCAGCAAGCTCCCCACCGAAGCGCGCTGGGGCGCGGCGCCAGACGTGGGCGCGGCCGTCGGCGTCGGCCCAGCCAGAGACGATGTCGGGGGTGGTGTCCCAGCCGAAGAGCCACTCGTCCTCGGTGGTTGCAGCGGGCTCGGTCGACACCGCAGGTGGCGGATGCGTCGCACGGCCGAGGGGAGCACCCGCATGGGCCTGCAGGCACCGGCCTCGCCCTCCGAGGGGAGCGCCCGCCCAGGTCCGCGATCCCCGGCCTCGCCCTCCGAGGGGAGCACCCGCTGAGGCCTGCTCACGACGTC
>CAIOSS010000281.1 GCA_903860995.1 uncultured delta proteobacterium
CTGGTCGCTGCGCCCATCGACGTCTTTCGACTCCCGGACCTGCTCTGGGCTCATGTAGAACACGGTGCCCATCATCGAACCAGTGCGGGTCATCGAATGTTTGGATTCGTTGACCTTTGAAGGCTCCGCAAAATTAACGGCCTGACTTTCGCTCCTGCTTCGGTCTCGGCCTGATTGTGTAGTTCCACTCTCCATGGAAGTCGTCCTTCTCGATCTTCAACGCCGCCATCTCGGGATCGGTGACCTTCCTGCCGAGTGCGTAGGACTTCGTGTTCGCGACCGCACGCACCTTCAGCCCGGTCTGCGTCGTCGTGGCGCCGATGAGCCCCACGACCGTCTCGAGGGTGACCAGCGGCTTTCCCCGCCAGTTCGTCGTGATCTGGCTGAAGAGCCGATGCTCGATCTTGTTCCACTTGCTGGTTCCCGGCGGCAGATGGCTGACGTGGATCGACAGGCCGGTGTCGTCGGCCAGACGCTGCAGCTCCTGCTTCCAGAGCCGGCTCCGGGCGCTGTTGCTGCCGCCCCCGTCCGCCGTGACGTACAGGTGCGTCGCCTCGGGGTAGCGCGAGCGCCCCATGCGCTGCCACCACTGCCGGATCGTGCTCACCGCGAACTCGGCCGTGTCGTGGTCGATGCCGACCGTCACCCAGCCCTCGTTGTGGGTCACGTCGTAGACCCCGTACGGGATCGCCTTGAAGAGCGCGTCGCTGACGAAGTTGTAGACGTTGACCGCGGTGGGGTGGCCCTTCGGCTGCCACTCCTGCCCGCTGTTCGAGAACTCCCCGACCAGCTCCTTCTTCTTGCAGTCGACCGAGATCACCGGCTGGCCGGAGGCCTGGAACGCCACGGTCTGCGAAGCGATGTGCTGGAACTGTTCGTCGCGATCGGGATGATCGCCGCCTTCCATCGTCTTGCGCGTGCTCTGGAGGCTGTAGCCCTGCGAGACCAGCAGGCGGCCGACGGTGTCCGCGCTCACCGCGATCCCCTCGCTCCGCAACGCCTGAGCGAGTTTCGTCGTGCTCTTGCTCGACCAGCGAAGGGGCGACATCGGATCCCCACGGGTCACGGGATCCACCAGCCGATCGAGCGCCGCCAGCAACTCCGGCTGCGTCGCGGCCGCGGCGGGACGACCGGCGCCGGGTCGTCGAACCCGCCCCGACGCCACGAAGGCCTCGTGATCCGGGTCGTCCAACTCGGTGATCCCGGCCCGCACACGATGCGGCGACATGTTCAACGCGCGGGAGACCAGGGCGATCCCGCCTCGGCCCAGTGCACGCGCTTCGACTGCTGCCCACCGTCGGCACTGCGCCTCATTCAGCGTCGGAGACAACGCGGCGTAGCGATCTCGAAGGCTCTGCTCCGTGTCCATTCTCTCGGGAGCTCTACATCAACACGCCGTCATGCGGAACGGGCCGTTAAATTTGCGGAGCCTCCTTTGCGATTCCAAAGTCGAGCACCTTCGCGACCACCTTCCCCGGCCGCGGAACCGAGAGGAAGATGTTGTCGGGCTTCAGGTC
>CAIOSS010000282.1 GCA_903860995.1 uncultured delta proteobacterium
AGGCGTCCGTGTCCAATCCGACAGGTCCCGCCAGACACTCCCTGCCCACGAGTTGCGCAACCAGCGCCAACACCCTGCCAGGAAATCCATGAAAACGAAGGGTGCGGTGCTGTTTGAGGCGACCTGCACCCGATGCTTCGATGCATCGCCCGAAGGTCTCTCCGCGGAGCATCAGGGATTCCCGCCTCCCCGCCCTCCCATGATTCCCGTCCCGCCGCCGCGGAGGGTCTCCTTCGGGCCTCAAGGGATCGTCGGTCGGGCCGATAGAGCACAAGGACGAGATGCGTAGCGCGGCCGACAGCGGTTCGAGATGAGCGGGCACCGGCAGCGTCGGTTGACCACTGGCATCCCTCGCATCGCGACGGCGCTCACGTCGCCCACCACCGGCGACGAGCTCGGCGCGGCGGTGCATCAGGTCATCGACGAGCTCGTGAAGGTCGAGTTCTCGGGGCTTTTCCTGGTCGACCCGACGACGGGCAGGCTCCGACTGCTGGCCTCGCGGGGGTTCACGGACGAGCAGCGCGCATCGGTCGAGCGCAGCGCCCCGGGGCGAACGCCAGGCTGGGTCGTCGCCCACGCTCAGCGGCTGTACGTGCCCGACACGACGCTCGACCCCGAGCGAGCCCTGCCGGGCGAGGCATACCGGCACGTGCGGTCGCTCATCTACTTCCCCGTGATGCGGGCGGAGGCGTGCATCGGGGTGCTCGGCGCCGGAGCGAGCGCGGCGCACGCCTTCGACGCGCAGACCATCGAGTTGCTGGCCGTCGCGACCAGCCTCGCCGGGGCGGTCGGCCAGAACATCCTGCTGCAGGAGCGCCTCCGCGCCCGCGAGCACCTGGCGGCGCAGCGCCGGCTCGACGCGCTGCTCGACGCGGCCGCCGACGCGATCGTCTGCTGCGACGTCGCGGGGCACATCACGCACTGGAACCGCGGGGCCGAAAGCCTCCTCGGGCGCACCCCGGCGGAGGCGATCGGCCAGCCGGTGACGATCATCATGCCCGAGCGCTTTCGCGCGCTGCACCAGGGCGGGCTCGAGCGGCACCGCGCCACCGGCACCTCGCGCCTCATGGGGCGACCGCTCCAGCTCGACGCGCTGCACGCCGACGGGTGCGAGATCCCGGTCGAGCTGGTGCTCAACCGCGTCGACGAGCAGGGCGCGACGCTGTTCGTCGGCGTCCTGCGCGACCTCCGCAGCCGCCGACGGCTCGAGCACGAGGCGCAGCTCTCCGCGGCGCTGCACTCCGCGGTGCTCTCGTCCATCGGCGACGCCGTCATCGCCTGCGACACCGCCGCGCGCATCACCGTGCTCAACCCCGTCGGCGAGGCGCTCACCGGGTGGACCGCCGCCGAGGCGCAAGGTCGCCCCATCGACGAGGTGTTCCGGATCGTCTCGGCGGAGACCCGCGAGCCCGCGGAGGTGCCCGTCGCGGAGGTGCTCGCCACCGGGCGGGCCCACGAGCCCGCGGCCCACACGCTGCTCGTTCGGCGCGACGGCGTCGAGATCCCCATCGCGGACAGCGCCGCGCCGGTCCTGCGGGACGGGGTCATGCAAGGGGTCGTGCTCACCTTCCGCGACGTCAGCCGGGAGCGCCAGCGCGCGCGGGCCTTGCGCGATGAGCGCGAGCGCTTCGCCGCGCTGCTCTCGACCACCGCGGCGATGATCTACTCCGCGCGCCTGCCCACCTTCGAGGTCGAGTACGTGAGCGAGTCCGCCACGCTGCTGCTGGGCTTCTCGACGGAGGAGATGCTCGAGCCTGGGTTCTGGACGCGCGCGGTGCACCCCGACGACCTGCCGCGGGTGCTGGCCGACCTCGGCGCCCTCTACACCCACGGCTCGCACGTTCACGAGTACCGCCACCGGCACAAAGACGGGCACTACGTCTGGCTGCGCGACCAGATGCGGCTGGTGTTCGACGAGGCCGGCGTCCCCACGCGGGCGATCGGCGCGTCGTTCGACATCTCCGCGCGCAAGCTCGACGAGACCCGCGGTGTGGCGCGCCTGGCCTTCAAGCAGATCATCTCGAGAATCTCGCGGGCGTTTCTCGGCTCCGACCGGAGCCCCGACGACGCGCTCGGGACGGCCCTGGAGGAGCTCGGCGAGCGGACGCGCGCCCGCCGCGTGGCGGTGCTGCAGCTCCGGGACGGCCGCTACGACTGCACGCACGAGTGGTGCGCCGACGGCGTCGCGTCGCTCCGGTTCGAGCGCCAGCGCCACCCGATCGACGGGTTTGAAGCGTGGGCGATGGCGGGCGACGGCGCGCGCCACGTCTCGCCGATCGCCAGCGATGGCGTGCAGCGAGGGTTCCTCGTGCTCGACGAGCCCGACCTCGCGCCGCTCGCCGCGGAGGAGGCCGACGGGCTGCTGCACCTCGTCGCCGATGCGCTGGCCGCGGGCTTGCGGCGTCTCGAAATCGAGGCCGTCGCGCGCGACCTTCACGGGCAGCTCACCCGCAAGGCCGAGAACCAGCGCGCGGCCATCGACCTCTCCATGGAGATGGCGCGGGCGGAGTCCAGCGAGCGGCTGCTCGCGACCGTCTCGCGGTACCTCGACGACCTCGTGGACGTCGGGTGCGGCTCGCTCGGGCACCGCGACACCGCGACCGGGCAGTTTCGCCTGCGCGCGCTCGGGCGCTCGCCGAAGCGGTCGTCGTCGCCGCCGGGCGCCACCGACTCGTTTTTCTTCCTCGTGTGCGGCGGGGTGGACGTCGTCGTGCCCGAGGAGGCCCTCGCGGGCACGGCGCTCACCCGCGCCCTCGAGACCGGCGCGGCGGTGTCCACCCGCGACCACGCCGTCGAAGAGTTCTCCGAGTGGACGCAGCTCCGCGAGCGCGGCGGGTACCAGCAGTTTCTCAGCTGCCCGCTGGTCGGCCCGTCGGGCACCTTCGGGGTGCTCAGCGTCGCCCTCACGCACGACGAGCCGCCCACCCCCGATGAGCTCGGCACCTTCACGCAGATCGCTGCGCTGCTCGCCGCGCACCTGTCGATCCACTCGGCGCGCGAGGCCCTCGGGGCGCTCAACGCGCAGCTCGAGCGGCGCGTGCAGGCCCGCACCGGCGAGCTGCAGGCCAGCGAAGAGCGCGTCGAGCGGCTGTTTCAGTTCGCCCCGCAGGCCATGATGATGTTCGACGCGGCGGGCCTGGTGACGCGGTCCAACCGCGGCGCGCAGGCGCTCTTCGGCTACGACGAGCAGGAGTTTCTCGGCGTCTCCGTCGAGGCGATGGTGCCGCCCGAGGCCCGGCCGCGCCACGGCAGCATGGTGCAGACTTTCCTCCACGGCACCGCCGCCGGTCCGATGGCCGGGGGCCGCGCGGTGCAAGGCGTGCGACGCGACGGCTCCCGCTTCACCGCCGAGATCACCCTCGTGTCGATCTACACCAGCCAGGAGCAGCAGGTGCTCGCGGGGGTCACCGACGTCAGCGCGGCGCGCGCGGCGCAGGCAGAGCTCACCCGCTCGCTCGAAGAGAAGGAGACGCTGCTCAAGGAGATCCACCACCGGGTGAAGAACAACCTGCAGATCATCTCCAGCCTGCTGATGCTGCAGCGCGAGCACATGCCGTCCGACAAGACGCGCGCGATGCTCGAGGAGAGCGTCTTCCGCGTGCGCTCCATGGCGCTCATCCACCAGCAGCTCTACGGCGTCGACTCCCTCGCGCGCATCGACCTCGGCGAGTACGCCCGCACGCTCACCGAGACCCTCCGGTCGACCCTCGCCCCGACCGCGCGCATCGCGCTGCGCCTCGCCCCTGCCGAGGTGACCATCGAGGTCGCGGTGCCGCTCGGGCTCATCCTCAACGAGCTCATCACCAACGCCTTCAAGTACGGCATGCGACCGAAGGGCGACCCCCGCGCACCCGGCGCGAGCGGCCCCGAATGCGACGTGCTCGTCGAGGTCGGCTCCGAGGGCGACACCGTGCGCATCGCCGTCGCCGACTCCGGTCCCGGCCTGCCCCTCGAGATCAACCCCGCCCGCGCGTCGACGCTCGGGCTGCAGCTCGTGCGATCGCTCTCCCGACAGCTCCGCGGCAAGCTCACCGTCGAGCGCGAGGGCGGCACCCGCTTCGCCCTGGTGTGTCCGCGCGCCCTCGGCGACTGAGTCCCGCCGCCGACCGTCCCCCCCAACGGCCCCTCGAAGTCACCACCCGCCACCGAGAACCCCAATGCTGCACTTCCACTCTGCCTCCGTCACCATCCCGGACACCGCCGCCGCCGCCACCGCCGCGAGTCGCCAGGCGCTGGCCGGCGCGAGCGCGGCCGACTGCCGGCTCGTCGTCTTCCACTTCACCATGGGGCACGAGCCCGACGCGGCGCTCCGGGCGCTCCGGGCGGAGGTGCCCGGGGCGCGCGTGCTGGGTTGCTCGTGCGCGGGCGTGATCGGCCGCGAGGGGGCCAACGAGTCCATGCGCGCGCTCGCGCTCATGGCCATCACGGGCGACGCCGACGAGGTCACCGTGACGCACTGCGACGGGTTCACCGGCGAGACGTCGCGCGCGCGGTCGACGGCGCTGGCCCGGGACCTGGCCGCGCGCGCCGACGGGGTGCGCGCGGCGATGCTCATCGCGCCGGGCATCGACGTGGACATGGACGAGGCCATCGCCGGCATCGAGTCGGTGTTCGGCCCGGAGGTGCCCATCTTCGGGGGCACCGCGAGCGACAACATGAAGGGCATCGCGACGTACCAGTGCGTCGACGATCGCGTGTACGAGCAGGGCGCCTTCCTGGTGGGCTTCTCCGACCCGACGCTCTCGCTCGAGAGCCAGGCGACGCACGGGTTCGTCGCGACCGGGCCGGAGTACACGGTGACCCGCGCGACGGGCCACCGCGTGCACGAGATCGACGGCCAGCCGGCGTGGCGGGTGTACACCGCGGCGCTCGGGCTGCCCGAGTCGGCGGCGCCGGGCGACACCATCCCCCCGGGGGCGGTCGGGGTGAAGCTCAGCGCCGAGCTCGCGGCGGAGTACGGCGACACGCACCTGCTGCGGGTGATCACGCACCGCGAGCCCGACGGCACGCTTCTCATGCCGGTGGGCTGCCCGGCGGGCACGCGGCTCTCGCTCATGCGCCGCGACGAGGCGCGCATCTTCGACAACCTCGCGACCATGATGGCGCAGATC
>CAIOSS010000283.1 GCA_903860995.1 uncultured delta proteobacterium
ATGCGGGCGTAGTCGACGAGGTCGTGCGGGAAGGGCACCTCGGGCACGCGGTCGGCGCCGAGCGACGCGAAGTTGTTGTAGTAGTGCATGGGGAGTCCGCGCTGCGCGAAGGCGCCCGCGAAGTGGTTGGACACCGTCGCGAAGTTGAACAGGTCGTGCACGCCGCCGTCGGTCCACACGCCCACGCGGGCGAGCTGCGCGGCGGTGGTGGCGGCGCTGGCGACGATGTTGCGCGGGCTCCGCTGGCTGAAGCGCTCCCAGCCGGGGTTCTGGTCCCAGCGGCCGTTGCCCTCGCCGGTGTCGAAGGGGCACATCTGGCCCGCGGGGCAGGCGACGCCGTCGATGCCCAGGTCGTCGAAGGCCTCGCCCTCGTCGCGCTGGAAGTTCCCCTCCAGCCCGCCGGGGTTGAACTGCCGGTCGTAGTCGTCCTGCGCGGGGTCGGGGTTGGTGAGGGCGTTGAACCCGGGCTCGTCGGCAGACGCGCGCCCGTCGGCGCCCACGTCGCGGAAGCCTTCGTAGAAGCGCCGCAGCACCGGCTCGCCCGCGTCGCGGCGGCCGTTGCGGTTGACGTCCACGGCGAGGGTCACCTCCATCGGGAAGTTGCCGCGGGTGCCGTCCCACTGGCCCGAGCGCCCGCGCACGTGCGTGCCGTCGCAGAAGGTCACCACCGGGAGCGACCCGTCGGGGTTGTACTCCCGGTCGTAGTAGCCGGTGAGCGTGACGGGCATCGAGCAGCGGTCGCCGTCCGAGCGCATGAGCTCCGCGTCGGGCACGCCGCGCGGCAGCACGCCGGTCATCCCGGGCGGCGTCACCGCGTTGCCGAACATGCGCGTGAGGTCACGGAAGATCTGGATGTACGACTGCCGATCGAAGGTCCCCCCCTGGCCCTCCCAGCCGTCGGGGAAGAACCAGTCCTCGAAGTGCTGCCGGCGCTCATAGAGGTCGCCCGACGGCGGCGTGCGGGTGAGGCTCGCGCCCGCGGCGCAGCCCGTCGGGTCCATCGCGCGCTGCGCCGCGGAGCAGAACCCGCCGACGTGCCAGTCGTGGATGTAGTGCCCGAGGTAGTTCCAGTCGACGGGCCCGCCCATCGGGGCGATGAAGTCGAAGAGGTCGAGGTTGCGCATGCCGATCATGCCGGCGCCCGCGGAGCCCATGGACACCCCGAGAATACTGTGGAAGGTAAAGCGCTGCCGCGTGCGCCGGGTGCCCAGCCCCGTGCGGATCACCGGCTGCCAGGTGCCCAGCCGCGGCGCCTCGAAGGTCACCGCGCGGCCGTCGTTCGTGAGGTGGATGTCCGCCGCCGGCACGATGCGCGGCGCGCGAAACCCGGGCGCCGTGTACGCGAGCTGGATCTGGAGCTCGAGCCCCGGCGGCACCCGCGCGGCGTTGACGGGGATGGTGAACGGGATCTCCCGCATCAGCTTGGTGTTGACGGGGTCGAAGCGCACCGCCGGCCCGATGGCCGAGAAGCCCTCCGGCACCTGGTCGGCCGCGCACGCGAGCGCGACCTCCAGCGGCGCGACCTCCGTCGCCGCGGCCGGCAAGCCCACGGTCACCTGCTCCAGCGGACCGCCCGCCGTCCCGCGCACCGTCTGCCCGGCGCGCAGCGTCCCGCGCGCCGTCGGCGTGGCGGTGGGGCACGCGGGCAGCGCCGCGGGGAGCACCGTCACCGTCACCATCGCCGCGCCCACGCGCACCACCGAGGTGCCCGGCGCGACGGCCGTCACGTCGAGGGTCACGGTGGACTCTCCCCGCGCGACGGTGACCATCGCCGACGCCACCGTGGCGACCGACGGGGTGCCCGAGCTCGCGGAGAGCCCGACCGGCGCGCAGCGGTCGCGGCCGATGCGCACGGTGAGCGGCGCGCGCGCCCCGGGCGTGAGGTACAGCGCCGTGGGGCTCAGCGACTCGCGCGTCGGGGGCTCCTCCTCGCAGAGCGGCGCGCCGTCGACGGGCGCGGCGTCGCTGGCCTCGCTCGCATCGACGGCCCCATCGGCGACGGGCCCGGTGTCGCTGACCACCGCCGCGTCGGTCGGGGTCGACGCCGACGAGCACGCGACCACGAGCCAGGCAGAAGCACGGCGAACACCCAGGCATGACGACGCATGGGCGCAGTCTCCACGCGAGGTAACCGTCGTGACAAGGGGATTGCTTGTCGCAGCTGACCCCGGGCGGGGCCTCGCCGCGAAAGGTCAGCGGTAGGTGAAGGCGATCTCGTGATCGCAGATGCGGAAGAGGTCGCCCTCGGCGATGGGCCGACGGTCGACGCGGCCGCCCTGGTACTCGATGCCGTTGGTGCTGCCCATGTCGACCATCCAGAACTGCCCCTGGTGGCGGACGACGCGGGCGTGCTGCCGGGACACGTTGGGGTCCTTCACGATGAGGTCGCAGCTCTTGTTGGAGCGCCCGATGAAGAACTCGTCCTTCGTGACGGGGTAGCGCTGGCCCTCGAAGACGGCCATGAGCACGCCGCCGCTCGGGGCGGCCATCGGGGCGGGCGGGCGCTGCTGCGCCATCGGCGGCATGCGCTGCTGCGGCGGAGCGCCGGGCTGGTTGGGGTACGGGCCCATCGGGCGGCCGTTCATCGACCCGCCGCCGACGGGCGACGGCACGGGCTGCCGCATGCCGTTCATGCCCGGCAGCGGCGCGCCGGTGCCCATGCCCGGGCGCCCCGTCGGCGGAGCGCCCGTCTGCGGGCGGCCCACGGGCTGCGGCGCGGCCCCGGCGGGCTGGGCCTTGCCCTGGGTGCGCGCGTAGTGCCGCATCGCTTCATTGATGAGGTAGTCGACCGAGCACTCGAGCTCGTGCGACATCTGCTCGTAGGTATCCCAGAGGTAGTCCCTGCACTGGAACTGCCGGTAGGTCTTTCGGTTTGGATCTTCGGTCATGTCCCATCCACCGCGGCGACGCACGACGGCCCGCAGCGAGACGGTACACCGAACGCCCGACGCTGGTCCATTGCCCAGCACAGGGCGACGCCGCGATCAGCGGTAGACGAACTGAATCTCGTGGTCGCAGATCCGATACGAGTCGCCGTCTTCGATCACCTTCCGGTCGACCTTGCCGCCCTGGTAGTCGATGCCGTTGGTGCTCTGCTGATCGACGATCCAATACTGCCCGTTGTAGAGCACGACGCAGGCGTGACGGCGCGACACGTTGGAGTCGCGGATGGTCAGGTCGGTGGTCTTCTGCCCCCGGCCGATCACGAACTCCTCCTTCGTCACGGGGTACTGCTGACCCTCGAAGAGCGCGATGAGGGTGCGCCCCTGCGACGACGGACGCGCCTGCGGCGGCGGCGGTCGCTGGGGGGCCGGCGGCTGCATGGGCTGCTGCTGCTGTTGCGGCGGCGGTGCGCCCATCCCGGGCATCCCGGGCCGCTGCTGCGGCGGCGCGCCCATCCCGGGCATCGACGGGCGCCCCTGCGGCTGCATGGGCTGGTTGGTGGG
>CAIOSS010000284.1 GCA_903860995.1 uncultured delta proteobacterium
CACCCCCAGCCGCGGCCCGCGCCCATCGTCCTCCGGGTGGGCGAGGTGAAGGTCTACCCCGACCGCGGGGGCTTCACCGACGCCACTGAGCTCGCCGCCACCCGCGCGCAGGCGGGACTCTATGTGCACGCGCTCCGCGTCGAGCTCCAGCAGTCGAAGCTCGCCCAGCACTTCGCCGTCGCCGATGACGGCTTCCTCGTGCTCACGCGCCCCAGCTTCAACCTCCCCTCCGTGCGCGGCGCCGAGGACCTCCAGCACCAGGCCGAGCGCGCGGCCGTCATGTTCGATCGCGTCCATCGCATCGCCGAGCGCCTGCTGCCGCCCGACTCCGCTGCCGACGACGACATCCCCGCCCAGCGCCGTCAGGCCGTGCTCGACGCCCCCAAGCAGTATGCCGACGGCTGCCTCGCGTTCTGCGAACTCGCCCCGCACTGCCAGCAGGTCGCCCTCGCGCAGGGCCTCCCCGCCGCGCTCGGCGACGACCTCGCGCGCTTCCTCGGTCCGATCACCCTGCACCGGGCCCTGGAACTCCTGCACGGCGCCGCCCCCCAGGGCGACGTCGAGCACGACCTGCTCGCGAGGATCGCATGAGCCGCCACGACGCCTTCGAACGCCTCCGCGCCTGGGACGAGGGCCGCGCCATCGCCAACGGCCACACGATCCCGTGGCTCCGTGCCGACGCCGCCGACCGGCTGGTGCTCGCCTTCGTCCGCATGGGCGGCGAGTCGTCCCCATGGGGTCTGTGCGTCGGGAGGCCCGACGCGCTGCCGGAGTTCTTCACCTGCGCCGAGCCCCGCAACGCCGACCTCCACGCCGCGTTCGTCCTCGCCGCGGCCGAGGCCCTGCTGCGCCACGTCGAGCACCCCTCCCTCCTCGCCGACGACGAGCGCCTGATGCTGCTCGCCATGGAGGCCCCGCTGTGGGCGCGGGTGCGCCTCCGCCAGCTCTGGGTGCCGGGGCCCTCGCACCTCGACATGCTCCACTTCCTCGACTTCCGGTACACCCACGCCAACACGGGTGACCCGAAGGTCGTGCGCCGGCTCCAGAGCCTCGGCCGCGTCTGCGGCTGGCTCTTCCGCGAGTCCACCCGCCCCGGTCAGGTGCGCGTCTTCGACGCCACCGCGCGGCTTCGGCGCGCGTACACCTTCCCCGCGGAGCCCGTCCGCCAGGCCCACCTCGGCTACCTCCTCGCGTGGCTCGAAGCCGACCGCACCCGCGACGAGCGCCTCGCCGAGGCCCGCGCCCGCGAGGACCTCCCGGTGTCGGTCACCATGAGCCCGGAGTACGAGCGCGCCACGCTGGAGCCCCTGGTCACTCGCTACAACGCCGCGAAGGACGACCCGCCCGCGCAGGCGCTCCTTGCGCGGGAGATCCACGACGCGCTGGTGCCCGAGCTGCGGCGGCGCTGGGAGCTCACCGTTCGCGCGATGGCCGCCTTCGACGCCGACCCGCGGGCGTCCAACCCCCACCTCGACGCGGTGGTCGACCTCGGGAGCGCCGAGTACTTCCACGAGTACTGGAAGAACGAGGCGAAGGGCCTCGACCCCAACCTGAGCGACGAGCAGCGGCGGTACCTCGTCCACGACCCGGAGACCGACTACGCCCCGGCCCGCGCGGCGCGGCGCTACTTCGCGCACCTGCACGCCGCCGAGCTCGCGGCGGGCGAGCTGGTGCACGGCGACGCCACTCTGGTCGAGCAGAGCCTCGACGCGGGCAACGCCCTCCGCGGAACCATCCGCGCCGTCGAGCGTGAGGCCGTCGCCGGAAAGAAGAGCGGCCCGATCCTCTGGACCATCGAGTGCTCCGCCGACGACTCGCTGCGCCTACGCGAGGAGACCAGCGTGTGCCTCGTCGGTGCGCGCAAGCGCATCGGGCGCATCCGCAGCCTCGCCACCGTCGGCGCCGTGCGCACGGTCGTGCTCCAGATGACCGACGGGCTCACGAAGCGTTCCCTCCCCAACGAGCCCGACGCCGCGGACACCAGCGCCCTCGTCGGCGCCACCGTCACCTTCCTCGAACAGGCCGCCGCGGGGTTCACCCAGATGAAGATCTTCCGCGTCGGGCACACCGACGGGCCCGGCGCGTGGCTCACCCACGCCGCCCCGCTCCCAGAGCCCTCCCCCCCGGTGCGCATCCAGGGCAACCTCCTCGACCTCGTGAAGAGCCTCCAGTAGCCCGCCAATGGCCCAGACCCACCTCGCCGAGCGCCGCAACCAGGTCCTCACCCAGCTCCTCGAACACGTCGAGCGCGCCGATGCGCTCCTCGTGCTCAAGGCCCCGCCCGGCTCGGGCAAGACCTTCGTCACCACCCGCGCGGTCGCCCTCGCGCTGCATCGCAAGCGCCGCGTCGCCGTCGCCGCGCAGACCAACGCCCAGGCCGACGACTTCTGCCGGCGCATGGCCGCGGAGTTTCCCCGCCTCCCGGTGCACCGCTGGGCCTCCGCGCAGCGCGGCGCCCTCGACCGCGGCGCC
>CAIOSS010000285.1 GCA_903860995.1 uncultured delta proteobacterium
AGTCGGTGTCCTGGTCGCCGTCCTCGTCGTGGGCGACGCGCACGGTGCCGTCGGCCTGCGGATATCGCCAGAGCTCGAAGTACCCGTCGCCGTCGAGGTCCGAGCCGTCCTTGATGACCTGACCCGCGGGTCCGAAGAGGGTCATGCGGTCGCGCGTGCCGTCGCCGTCGGTGTCGATCTGCACGGCCTTGGGCCGACCGTCGCGGGTGTACGTCTCGCGGCGCTCATAGACCCCGTCGCGGTCGGCGTCGCGCTCGATGCGCACCGGGTGGGCGTCCGCGGGCCAGCGCGGGTTGAAGATCCGGTTGACCTCGTAGAGCCCGTCGCCGTTGGAGTCGACGCCCTCCTCGGTCACCCTCCCGCGCGCATCGAGGGCCCGATACCGATCGGGGATCGTGTCCTGGTCTGGGTCGACCCACTCGCCGGTCTCGCGCCCCTGCGCGTTGAACTGCACCCACCGCTCGGGCACGGTGTTCCAGTCAGCGTCGGTGCGGGTGAAGAGCACGCGGCCGTCGGCGCCGAGGTCGTCGGTGTGGTCGAAGCGGCCGTTGAAGTCGGCGTCGTAGTCGACCCGGTTGGGCCGGCCCCCCACGTACACGCTCATCCGGTCGGGGCGGCCGTCGCGGTTCCGGTCCTCGCGCAGCAGCGTGGTGGCCCCGTGGGCGTCGCGCTCCACCCAGTGATCGGGGCGCCCGTCGTGGTCTCGGTCCTCCGCCGTCACCCCCGCCACCGCGGCCGCGGCGGGGCGCGCACGCCGGCCGCGCAGCCACCACCCCGACGCCGTCCCCGCGGCCCCCGCGAGGCCGAGCGCGAGCGCCGCCACGACCGCCTGCTGCGCGCGCGTCGCCACGTCAGTCCTCGTCCAGGGCGCCGGTCGGAGAGCGCATCCCGTACTTCTTCACCAGGAGCTCCATGCCTGCCCCCGCGCGCACGAGGCGCGGCTCGGCGGCGGTGAGGTCGATCACCGTGCTCGTGTGGACGTCCCCGAAGCCGGCGTCGAGCACCATCGAGAGCCGCGGGAAGCGCTCGTCGATGATGTCCGGGTCCTGGATGGGGTCCTCGCCCTCGGCCTCGTGCGACGCCGTCGTGGAGATGAGCGGCTCGCCGAGCTCCCGCGCGAGCTCGATCGGGACGGGGTGGTCGGGCACCCGGATGCCGATGGTCTTGCGCTTCATCATCAGGATCTTCGGCACCTCCCGCGTCGCCTCCAGGATGAACACGTACGGCCCCGGCACGAGGTGCTTGATGAAGCGGTAGTGGGCGTCCTGCATCACGGCGAAGCGCGAGATGCCCGAGAGGTCGGGCACCACCAGCGCGAGGGGCTGCTCGCGGCGCATCCGCTTCATCTCGTAGAGGGCGTCGACCGCGCGCTTCTGGGACATGGCGCAGCCGAGTCCGTAGACCGTGTCGGTCGGGTAGGCGATGCACTCGCCGGCGCGGAGGGACTGCACCGCGCGGGCGAGCTTCCGGGGCTCCGGGTGTCTGGGGTCGAGTTCGATCCTCATCGCGATGTTCTCTGGGTCGGGTGGTGGGTCATTGGGTAAGGGGGAAGGCTCCGGCGCCGCCATTGGGGATGGGGCGCGCTCACCGCCGGTGGCGATGTCGGTGCCGCCGAGGTGCCTCGACGGTGGGCGCGTCCGGCGGATCGGCGACCGGCGCCGCGCTCGACTGCCCCACGATGGTGAACTCCACCCGGCGGTTGAGCGACTGGCCCTCCGGGCTGCCGTTGTCGGCGACGCTGTGCTCGCGGCCGTAGCCGGCGAAGTCGAGGCGCGCGCGCTCGACCCCGCGGGCCACGAGGTACTCCACCACCGAGCGGGACCGGCGGTACGAGAGATCGAGGTTGTACTCCGGGGTGCCGCGGTCGTCGGTGTAGCCCTCGACCCGCATCCGCAGGATGTCGGGATTACGTCGGATGGTATTCGCCACCTCGTCGAGGACGGGAAACGACACGTTGCGGATGGTGTCGCTGTCGAAGTCGAAGAAGATGCGCTGGTTGATGAGCAGCCGACTGTCGGTGCGGGTCACCACGACCGCGTCGGGGCCGGGCTCCGGGCAGCCGTCTTCGTCCTGGTAGCCGTCGCGGTCCTCGGGCTCGTCGGGGCACGCGTCGCGGACGTCGAGCACCTCGTCTCGGTCGTTGTCCGGCTCCGGGCAGCCGTCCTCGTTCTGGAACCGGTCCTGGTCCTCGGGCTCGATCGGGCAGCGGTCGGCGTCGTCGAGCACGCCGTCGCCGTCGTTGTCGGGGTCGGCGCAGCCGTCGTCGTCGAGCACGCCGTCGCGGTCCTCCGCGTCGTTGGGACAGCGATCGCGCCCGTCGGGGATGCCGTCGCGGTCGTTGTCCGGATCGGCGCAGAAGTCCCGGTCCTCGAAGCCGTCGTAGTCCTCCGGACCATGCGTGCACGGGTTCGCCCGCTCAGCGGTGAAGCGCGCCCCGAGCATCACCTCCGGGCGCGCCGTCCCCACGTCCGAGGTGATCCCCGCCCCCGCGGTGGCCGACAGCGCCAGCCACGTCGCGGGACGCCACGCAGCGCCAATCCACGCGCCGAACGGGGCCTCGGGGTCACGCCCGCTCGACGGGTTGACCGTCACGCGCAGCGCCGAGTCGAGCAGCAGGTCGACGCGCGGGTGCACCGCGTAGCCGACGCCCGCGGTGAGCAGCACCTCGTCGTTGACCTCGACCGCAGCGATGGCGTTGCGCTCGCGGAAGGTCATCCCGAGCTGCCCCGCGAAGGTCCAGCGCCCCGCCGTGCGCCCGACGACCACCGCGGGGGTGAGCGTCCACGACGGCGAGCCCGCGAAGCGCCGGTCGTCCCCGGTCGGGAGTGAGAGGGCCACCCGGAGCGCGAGGCCCGTCGCCCCCCGGAGCAGCGGGACCTTCGCGGTGACGCGGAGGTCACCCGGCGAGAGGTCGCGCCGCGCGATGTCCGAGCGCAGGCCCCGGCCCCCCTGGAAGATCTCGGGCGCAGACTGCAGCACCACGGGCATCGCGAGGCCGAGCTCGAAGCGCTCGAAGAGGCCGAGCGAGAGCTGCGCCTCGGCGCGCAGGGCGTCCGTCACCCTGACGGGCGCGAGTCCCGGCGGACGGGCCTCGAAGAGGGTGCCGCCGGCGAAGCTCGCGAAAAGGCTCCCTGTGAAGGTGAGGTGCCCCGCGATGGTGGGCAGGTCGGTGACGATGAGGCTGCGCGGCGAGGTGGAGGTCTGGAGCATCCGCAGCTCGAAGGCCCCGGGATGGGGGTCCTGCGCGCGGGCCGGGGCGCTCGAAAGACCCACCACCGCGATCGTCCACGCCGCGGAACTCCAACGCCATCGGACCACGAAGCGCACGATACCGGAGAGATCCGCTGCAGCGGGCGAGAAAGGGCCTATAGTCCCGGCGCGATGATCCACCTCGGATGTTCGGGATTCCCGGTGCCAGCAACGCGCTACCTGAAGGAGTTCCTCGCCGTCGAGGTCGCCGACACGCTGCTGGGGGTGCCCGGGCCCGCGCTCGTGCGGCGCTGGCGCCGCGAGGCGCCCGATGGGTTCCTCTTCACGGCGCTCGCGCCGAAGGAGGTGTCGGCCGAGGGCTTCAAGCCGTCCGCGGCGGGGCAGGCGGCGTGGGAGGCCTTCCTCCCGGTAGTGCGCGACCTCGACGCGCGGGCGATCATCGTAACGTCCGCGCCCGAGATGACCGCGAGCAAGCTGCACCGCTCGGCGGTGCGGGCCTTCTTCGAGGGTCTCCCCACCGATCGCCTCCCCCCGCTGGTATGGGAGGCCCCGGCGAGCTGGGAGCTTCGCGACGCCGAGGCGACGGTCAAAGACCTCGCGGTGGCCGTGGCGCGAGACCCTCTCCGGCATCCGCCCATCGCCCGGGGAGCGCTCGGCTGCTTCCGCCTGCCCGGCCCGGCAGGGTTCAAGTCGCGCTACGAAGACCCGGCCCTCGAGGCCGCCGCGGCGACCATCCGGGTGTCGCGTTGCGACGAGATGCTCGTCGCCCTCTGCAACGTGGACATGTACGCCGACGCCAAGCGCCTCCGGAAGATGCTCGACGCCTGATCCCGTCCCCCGCGGCGCTCAGCGTGCGCGCTTGCCCGGGGTCGCCAGCGCTGGAATCGGCAGCGCCCGCAGGGCCTCGAGGGCGGCCGCGAAGTCCGGCGGCGGCGGGGCGCTGAAGCGGAGGGGCTCGCCCGTGACCGGGTGGGTGAAGCCCAGCACCTCGGCGTGTAGCGCCTGGCGTCCGAGCGCGCCGGCGATGGCACGGGCCGCGGGGTCCTTCACGGTGCGGCCGTAGAGCACGTCGCCGAGGAGGGGATGACCAGCCTCGGTGAGATGCACCCTGATCTGATGGGTGCGCCCGGTCTCCAGGCGGCAGCGGACCATCGAGGCGACGCCGCCCCCGAAGGACTCGACCCGCTCGACGTGGGTGATCGCCCGCTTGCCACCCGTTCCGCGGGAGGTGAAGCGCAGCCGGTCGGTCGGGTGCCGCCCGTGCCAGGTGTCGTAGGTGACCTCGGCCGGGGGCACCGCCTCGACGAGCGCGACGTAGCTCCGCTCGATGTCGTGCGCCTTGAAGCGGGCGACCAGGCCGTCGCGCGCGGCGGTGGAGCGCGCCACCACGAGCAGCCCGGAAGTGTCGCGGTCGATGCGGTGCACGATGCCGGGCCGGAG